>JAHEFN010000349.1 GCA_024640185.1 Gemmatimonadota bacterium
CTTTTGGCGGGCCGGCGGCTCAGGCCTCGAGCCGCTCGAGTTGTCGCACCGCCCGTCGCATCGGCAGGATGCCGGTCGCCGCCGCCACCACCGCTGCACTGCCGAACATCAGCCATCCCCGGGTGGAGACCGTGCCCCGTCCGGTCTCCTGCAGGCCGCGGAGGTACTCGACCACCGGGATCGCCTCCAACACGATCACCCCTGCGAGCAGGGCGATGGCGAGCAGCATGAAGACCAGGCCACCGAAGGAGGTCGGGATCTGGGCCGCGTTCTCGGAGTCGTACTGGGGAAACAGGGTGCCGATCCCGAGGGCGAGCCCCCCGACGGCCAGGGTGAAGGCCACCACCGTGGTGACGCTCACCACCATCATGAAGGGCGAGGCCTGCAGCAGCGTGTTGGTCGTGATCGTCAACACGAGGGAGAGCACCAGCAGCGGCAGGACCCCGACGAGGTACTTGCTCCGGAGCATCGCCCTGGGATCGAGCGGGGAGGACCGCAGCAACCAGAGTTGGCGACCCTCGAGCGACACCGAGGGGAAGATGAACCGGGCCGCGACCGCCGCGATGACGAAGCCGGCCAGTCCCTGGTTGAGGAAGACGATGAGGGTCACGAGGAACACCGGCACCTGCTCGCCGGTGAACAGCGGCAGCGCCCGGATGTTGAACAGGTAGACCGCCACGAGGACCCCGAGCAGGATCAGCTGGCTCCACTGGGTCGAGTCGCGGAAGAAGATCCGCAGGTCCTTGAGGATGAACTCGCGGCGCATCACCGGGATGCCGGGGATCAGCCGCATCAGGGCGCCGCTCCACGACGCGCCCCGGCCGGCGGTGTCGGCCCCCTCTTGCGCCCGGGCGAAGCCGCTGGTGTAGAGCCGCTGGTGGATGATGGCCCCGACCACGACGAAGGTCCCCGCCGTGCTCCACAGCAGCACGACCGGCAGCGGGTCGGCCACCCGGGTCAACCAGTTCATGATCATCGCGCTCGACCACTCGCTGGGGAGCAGCGGGTGGGACGGCGTGCGCAGCACGGCGATGAAGTCGATCAGCGACTGGAATCCCTCGGGACCGGCCAGCTGTTCGGGGCGGAGCAGGCGGAGCAGCAGCACCAGCCCGCCCGCCGCGAAGATCGTCACCAGGCCCAGCAGGTCGCGGGTTCGCCGGGCCGGGAAGATGTTCACCAGCAACACCGTGATCGCGACGCCGACCACGCCCGGGATCACGCAGAGCGGCACCAGGGCGGCGGCCGCGACGAGCGGGAAGAGGGGTCCCCCGTCCCACGCCACCGCGTACGCCGTCAGCAGGGGAACCGCGAGCAGGATCACCATCCAGGAGGAGTGGATGATCGTCTCGCCGAGCTTGGTGAGGTAGAACCGCCCCCAGTCGAGCGGAGCCGCCACCAGGAGGTCGAGGTCACGCGCGAGGAAGAAGGTCGAGAGGGCGGTGACCAGGTTGGAGAGCAGCAGGATCGACATGAAGGCGAGGAACGCCATGCCGAGCAACTTCGCCGCCAGCAGCGGACCGATCTCGGGGACGGACTTGAAGTAGCTGACCGTCCGGAAGGCGACCCCGAACGCCGCCGCGAGGAAGAGCAGCGCCGCCACGACGAGCAGCACCGATCGCCCCCCGCGCTGCTCGCCGGGACGGGCGCGCAGCCGGGCGATCGCGCTCCGCCACTTGGGGGAGGTGAGGATCAGGTACCCCGGCTGCCGGGTCACCGGTGGCTCAGCCAAGGACGGCGTCCAGGTCGGGTTCCCGGTGTTCGCCGGTGAGGCGCAGGAAGAGGTCCTCGAGGCCGGCGCCCTCGGAGGCCGCCTCGCGGCGGAGCTCCGCCATGGTGCCGCAGGCGGCCATCTCCCCCTGGCTGATGATGCCGATCCGGTCGCACCACCCCTCGACGATCTCGAGGGTGTGGGTGCTCATCAAGACGGTGCCGCCCCGCTCGACGAAGCGCCGGAAGAGGGTCTTGAGGACCCGGGCGCTGCGCGGGTCGAGCCCCACCATCGGTTCGTCGACCACCACCACCTCGGGTCGGTGCACGAAGGCGCTGGAGATGATCAGCTTCTGCCGCATGCCGTGCGAGTACGACTCGGTCAGCTCGTCCTTCCAGCGGCGGAGCTCGAAGAGGTCGAGGAGCTCGTCGATCCGGGCCTCGACCTCGGGGCCGTCCTGGCCGAAGAGCGCCGCGGTGAAGCGCAGGAACTCGGCCCCGGTGAGCTTGTCGTAGACATACGGGCGGTCGGGGATGAAGCCGAGCTTGCTCTTGGCGGCGATCGGGTCGCGGGCGATGTCCACCCCGCCGATCTCGATGGTTCCCCCCGTGGGGGCGAGGATCCCGGCGATCATCCGCAGGGTGGTGGTCTTCCCGGCACCGTTGGGCCCCAGGAAGCCGAACAGCTCGCCGGCCGGAATCTCGAGGTTGAGTCGCTTGACCGCCTCGAACTTGCCGTAGGACTTGTGCACCTGGGAGAGTCGAATCACGCGCTATTCCTCCGGGGGACTGCTCGGCGGGACCTCCACGAATCGCACGTCCGCGATCCGCGGCATCAGGGCCATCGGGTGACTGCTGCCGGTGCCGGCGACCCGCACCAGCCGGGTCGACGCCC
>JAHEFN010000077.1 GCA_024640185.1 Gemmatimonadota bacterium
CCCTCCCCCGCAGGAGGCCCTCCCGGTGGCGGTCGACCGGCGACCGCCGTCGAGGTGGCCGAGGCCTTCCGCGACACGGTCGTCGACGCGATCGTCGCCACCGGGGGGATCGCGTCGGTGCAGCGGGTCGCCCTCCGTCCCGATGTGGAAGGCCGTATCGTGGAGCTGCTCTTCCGCGAGGGGACCCGGGTCGCCGCCGGAACGCCGCTGGTCAAGATTGATGATGCCGAGTTGCGGGCCCAAGTCGCCCGGGCCACGGCCGATCGTGACCTGGCCCGCCAGTCGCTGACGCGGACCCGCGACCTGCTGGCCGCCAAGGCGGCAGCCGATGCCGACTTCGAGCGAGCGGAGGCGACCGCCCGTTCGGCGCAGGCGGCCCTCGACCTGTTGGAGTTGCGGCTGGAGCGCACCACCGTCCGGGCCCCATTTGCCGGGGTGATCGGTGAGCGCCACGTCTCGCTCGGGGACTACGTCACCTCGCAGACGGAGCTGCTCACCCTCACGACAGTCTCGCCGCAGCACGCCGTGTTCGCGGTCCCGGAGCGCTACGCCACGGACGTGCGGGTGGGACAGGTGGTGAGTTTTCGCGTGGCGGCCCTCCCCGGCCGCACCTTCTCGGCCCGGGTGGATTTCGTCGATCCGGTGATCACCCTTCCCGGCCGGACGATCCTGATCAAGGCGGTCGCCGACAACCGCGACGGGGCGCTGCAGCCGGGGATGTTCATCGAGGCCCGCCTCTCCACCGAGACGCGCAGCGCGGCCACGATCGTCCCCGAGGAGGCGATCGACCCGTCGGCCACGGGCACCTACGTCTGGGTCGCCGAGGATGGCCGGGCGGTACGTCGTGCCGTCGAGCTCGGGGTGCGCACCCCGGGGTTTGTCGAGATTCGCACCGGTGTCACCGTCGGCGAGTTCGTGGTCGTCGGTGGGATCGAGCGCCTGTATGAGGGAGTCGAGGTGGCTCCCCAAGTTGTCGAGCGCCGACCGCAGGGAGTGACGGAGGGGTGATTCCCCGGGCCGCGCTCGCACTCTTGATGGTCCTCGGCGGTCCGATCGCGGCTCAGGAGGCGACGGGCCGCTGGTCAATCCAGATCCGCGGCCCGGTCGAGATCGATCGTGGTGACCTCAGGATCGATGCGACCGGCGGCCGACTGCTCCTCGAGAGTGATGATGCGCACTGGATGGCACTCGAGTCACTGGTCGTCAGTGGGGGGCGTATCGCCTTCAGGACACCGGGTGGCCGTCAGTTCTCCGGCGCGTTGGTCGGCGATCAGGGCAGCGGCACCGTGGCCGACCCCGGTGGGCTCGCCTTCTCGTGGAGGGCCAGCCGCATCCAGCGTGGGACCGAGCGCTGGCCGGTGCGACCCCGCATCACCGTCCGGCAGATCCTGGTCGGCACCGCGGCCGCCTCGTCACAGTACCCCGGCGGTTGGCGCGAGGCGGTGCCAGCGCCCGCCCTGTTGTCGAGTGAGCACGCCGCGTTGGCGGATGTCGTCGGGATGCCACCGGCCACGCTCGCCGGTGTGGCCGATCGGGCCGACGCCGCGGCGCTGGGCTTCGACCCTGACGGGCGACGGGTTGTCGGAGCGGTGATCCAACGGATCGGCGAGAGCCCAGCCGCCGATGACGCCTTCCGCGAGATCTTCCGCGGCTCGATGGGGGAGTGGCGACTCGACCTTCACGACGTCGCGTGGCAAGCCGCGGCGGGGCAGGTGGCACCGGCGACCCTCGAGCGAGCGGCGCTGGCCCGCGTGCTCTCCCTCCTCGGCATGCCGGTCCAGGGGAGGGGGGAGGCCGCCCTGCGACGGACGGTGTGGAACTACTGGCAGCGTGTGGCGGCGGATCGCGCCGGGCTGCATCGGTTGTCCGCGGCGAGCGATCGCGAGATCGCCAGGGCCGCCACCGGACTCGCCGCCCTGCTCTCCGGCTACGACTTTGCCGAGGGGTGGTGGGTTGAAGCGGTTGGCTGGTTGATGACCCATCGATGGATCGAGACCGGGGCGGCCTGGCGCAGCCCGGTCGATCTCGTCGCGGCATTCTGGGAGCGCCAGGAGCTCGCACTTCCGCCCCTTGAGGTCCGGCGATTCGGCGACGTGCAGGCCGTCCCGGTGATCGGTGCTGCCGCACTAGGGGACCGCCTCTTGCGCGGTGCCAATGGGGTTGGTGACGAATATCTCGAGCGCCCCGGGGCATACGCGTCGGCCCTCGATGGCTGGCGTACCCTGGAGTTTGTCGAGACCACCCCGCTGCAGCTGGTCTTCGGTGGGGAGACCATCACCTTGGTCTCGCCAGCCTCGGTGGCGCGCTCGCGGCTGGGTGGCTTCCTCGCGGCCCACGACGCGATCCGGATCGAGAGCGGCATCATGCCCCTCTTCGCGGTCGGCACGGTCATCCATGAGTGGCAGCACCTGTTGCTCGAGGCGACCCGGCTCACCGGACCGGGTGCCCCGGGACTGCGCGACGAATCCTGGGGACTGCGATTGCTCGAGGGCGATCCCTGGCTGGCGGAGGGTGCCGCGGAGTGGATGACCGAGCAACTGCTGCTGTCGGCGGGCCCCGCGGTTGCCGCGCTGCGGATGATGGAGGCAGAGAAGCGACTGGCGATCGGCGCCCGGGTCCCCGACGACCCGCACGTCCTGGGCTACCTTCTGGTGCGCGTGGCGGCGGAGCGGCTCGATGACGCCAACGTCATGAGGCGCCTGCTGGTCGCGTCGCTGCATGACCCACGGGCGATTGCTGCCGTGGCCGGTTTTGCCGGGTCCGTGACCGCGCCATTGTCGCGACCACCGACCCTGCTGTTGATTCCGGAAGTGAGCTACACGATGGACGGCGGTGTCGCCGACGGTGCCGGCCGCCGCTTGATTCTCCCCGACTCCCCGAGTGAACCGTGATGCCTCGATCGACCCGACCGTTGCTCGCCGTGCTCCTGGCCCTGCCGATCGCCGGCCACCTCTTCGCGCAACAGACCGTGCCCGAGCGGACCGACGGCGCCCGGACCTCCTCGCACGCGGAGGTCCTCGCCTTTCTCGACTCCCTGACGACGCGCGGGGCCGAGATCCGGGTCGCCACCCTCGGCACCTCGGCAGAGGGTCGACGGATCCCCTACGTGATCGCGGCACGACCGATGGTCGCCACCCCGGGAGAGGCTCGCCGCAGCGGCAAGCCGATCCTCTACATCCAGGCGAACATCCACGCCGGTGAAGTGGAGGGGAAGGAGGCGCTGCAGCAGGTGCTCCGGGAACTCACCCTCGGGTCACTGCGATCGCTGCTCGACAGCGTGATCGTCCTGGCGGTGCCGATCTACAACACCGACGGCAACGACGCCTTCGGGCCGGCGAATCGGAATCGTCCCGGACAGAACGGCCCGGACGTGGTGGGACTGCGCCCCAACGGACAGGGGTTCGATCTCAACCGGGACTACGTCAAGCAGGATGCCCCGGAGACACGGGCGGCGCTCGCGCTGATCCGTGACTGGGATCCCGATCTCTTCATGGACCTGCACACGACCAACGGCTCGTACCACGGCTATGCCCTGACCTTCTCGCCCGGGCTGCAACCCAATCCGGTTCCTGCCAACCTCTGGGTCCAGGACACGGTGCTCGAGGCGGTTCGCGTCCGGGTGCGCGAACGCGATGGCTTCGAGTCCTTTCCCTACGGCAACTTCGTCGACCAGACCCCCGACTCACTCATCAAGGGATGGTGGACCTACGAGTCGGTGCCGCGCTTCGGGACGAACCTGATGGGGATGACCAGGTTGTCGGTCCTCAGTGAGGCCTACAGCAATGACCCCTTCCTGCGCCGCATCGCCGCCACCCGTGCGTTCGTTGTGGAGACCATTCGGTGGCTGGCCGAGCACCGGGGCGATGTCCGTGATCGGATGGCCAAGACGATCGCCAACCGCCCGGACTCCGTGATCGTGCGCACCACCTTCGCGCCCCCTCGAATGGACACCGTGATCGCGGAGATCACCCAGGCGGCAGGGCAGGGCTCCGGCGGCTTCTCCCGGCGGCAGCGAAGCGGCGAATACCGACGGATCGAGATGCCGGTGATCGATCGGTTCGTTGCGACCCGTCAGGAGGCGATGCCCGCCGGATACGTCTTCGATGCCCAGTGGACCGAGGTGGTGGAACGCCTGGTCCGGGTCGGGGTCACCGTCGAGCGCCTCGATCGGCCCTGGCAGGGCGCCACCAGCCGGTTCGCCATCGACTCGCTCACGGTGCTCCGGGCCTTCGAGGGCCACCGCCCCGTGCAGGTCGACGGGACGTGGGGCGCGGCGGAGGCCGACTCCCTGCCGGCGGGCAGTTATCTGGTCTCCACCGATCAGCGGCTCGGCCTGCTGGCGGCGTTCCTGCTCGAACCCGCCTCCGAGGACGGCTTCTCCACCTGGAATCTCTTCGATCGTGCCCTTCGGAGTCGCCGCAGCCACCCGGTGCGGCGGCTCGACCACCTTCCCGACAGCCCACGCACCGTCGTGGACTGACCTCCGGAGTAATACGGATGCTCAATCCTGGCCAACGTGCGCCATCTTTCTCGCTCCCCGATGACCGCGGTGACGTGGTGTCACTCGAGTCACTGCGGGGTCAACCCGTCGTGTTGTATTTCTACCCGAAGGACGACACGCCCGGGTGCACCACCCAAGCCTGCGGTCTGCGGGACGACTGGCAGGCGCTCGCGGCCACGGGGGCAGCGGTCTACGGGATCTCACCCGATGGACCTGCCCGCCATGAGGCCTTTCGGGCGAAGTACCAGTTGCCGTTCTCGTTGCTGGCCGACGAGGATCATGCCATGGCCGAGGCCTACGGCGTGTGGGGTGAGAAGTCGATGTACGGACGGAAATACATGGGAATGCTGCGGACCACGTTCATCCTCGATGCGAAGGGTGTGGTCCGCCATGTGCTCGAGAAGGTCAAGCCCAAGGAACATGCAGCGCAGGTCCAGGCGCTGCTCAAGGAGATGACGACGTGATGAAGCGAGGCAAGCGGGAGTGGGTCGGGGCGTGGACGGTGTTGTTCGCGGGGTTCGTGGTGGCGGGGTGTGCCGAGCAGGCCGCACCGGACACCGAGGCCGCGAGCGAGGTCGGCCTGGCGTTCAACACGCCGGCATCGACGACCTTCCATGAACCGATGGCCGAGGAGGTCCACCTCGCCAACATCCGACAGCTCACCTTCGGTGGGAACAACGCCGAGTCGTATTTTTCGGCGGACGGCACCCGGCTGATCTTCCAGCGACAGGATTCCGTCTCCACGGGCTGTGACCAGGAATACGTCATGAACATCGACGGTTCCGACATGCGCCGGGTCAGCAACGGGAAGGGTCGCACCACCTGCGGGTTCTTCATCCAGGGTGACACCCGCATCATGTACGCCTCGACCCAGGCCCATGCCCCCGCCTGCCCGGCCCGCCCCGATGACTCGATGGGGTACGTCTGGCCCATCGGGCACCTCGAGCTCTACACCGCGAATCCTGACGGCAGTGACACCCGTCAGGTGACGGACAACGGCACCTACAACGCCGAGGCCACCGCGACCCCGGATGGCGAGCGGGTGATCTTCACGTCCACGCTGGACGGCGACATTGAGCTCTACACCATGAAGGTGGATGGCAGCGACATCCGTCGGATCACCAACCGTGTCGGCTACGACGGCGGGGCCTTCTACTCGCCCGATGGCTCCAAGATCGTCTGGCGGGCCCAGTACCCGGAGACGGCAGCCGACAGCGCGGATTACCTCGCCCTGCTCGGCCAGCGGATGGTCCGGCCCTCGAAGCTGGAGCTCTGGGTCGCGGATGCCGATGGGTCCAATGCCCGGCAGATCACCAACCTCGGCGCCGCGGCGTTTGCGCCGTTCTTCCACCCCGACGGCCAGCGGATCATCTTCTCGAGCAACCATGCCAGCGCCGATGGACGGAGCTTCGAGTTGTTCATGGTGAACGTCGATGGATCGGGACTCACCCAGGTGACCTATTCCAACGACTTCAACTCGTTCCCGATGTTCTCGCCCGACGGTTCGAAGCTGGTCTTCGCGTCGAATCGCCACGGCAGTGAGCCACGGGAGACCAACCTCTTCATTGCCGACTGGATTGAATGACCAAGTCCGCCTCGTCCACCGCACCGCGTCGTCGCGCGATCGGCCGCTGGCTGGTCGAATGGTTCAAGTCGATCGCGATCGCCCTGGTGGTGTGGATGACCCTGCGGACGTTCGTGGTCGAGGCGTTCCGGATTCCGTCCGGGTCGATGGAGCAGACGCTCCAGATCGGCGACTTTCTCTTCGTCAACAAGTTCCTCTACGGCGCCGAGGTGCCGCTGATCCACAAGCGCCTGCCGGCGGTCCGTGAACCGGAGCGCGGCGAGATCATCGTCTTCGATTCCGTCGAGGATCCGGAGATGAAGGTCGTCAAGCGCCTGGTGGGGCTCGCCGGTGACACGCTCGAGATGCGGGCGGGGACGCTCTTCCGCAATGGCGTCGAGGTCGACGAGCCCTATGCGGTACCGGTCGACATGAACCTCGGCGAGGATCCGTTGATGCGGGCGCGGATGCGCGAGTGGCAGCTCGACGCCTTCGCCGGGACCCCACCCGGACGCTACCTCCCCGATCTCCACGACTGGGGGCCGGTCGTCGTGCCGGCGGACTCCCTCTTCGTCATGGGTGACAACCGCGACGGCTCCTACGACGGGCGCTACTGGGGCTTCCTCCCCCGGAGCAATGTTCGTGGCCGCCCGCTGCTGGTCTACTACTCCTATGACGCCGAGAGCTTCTCCCGGATGGCGTTCCTGAAGGAAGTGCGCTGGGACCGGGTGTTCACCGTCCCGCGCTGAGCGGGGTCACGGCAGGGTCCCAAAGTGCCGACCCCGGATGGTGAGCACGGCACCGAGCGCCACCACCGCCATCAACGCGCTGGCAACGAAGGCCACCGGAGCCCCGACGGCGGTCATCACCACCCCCGCCAACACCGGTCCGATGATCCGCGCCAGCGAGGCCGTGCTCTGGGCCACGCCGAGGATCCGCCCTTGTCCGGTCGCGCCGGTCAGTCGGGAGATCAGGCCCAACATCGACGGTCCCGCGAGGCCGTACCCACTCCCGAGCAGGGCCAGCACCAGATAGAAGCCGGCCCCCCCGTGCTGCCCGACGATCGGGATCAGGGCCAGTCCCGTCGCCAGGAGCGCTGCCCCGGTACGCGCGGTGCCCGTCTCCCCCCAGCGCCGCACCAGTCGCCCGAGCACGCCGCCCTGGGTGATCGCCGTGACCAGCCCGATGAAGGCGAACCAGTAGCTGACGGCACTCCGATCGGCCCCGAGCACGGTCGCGCCCCAGAGGGGGAAGACCACATACATCACGCTGAACGCCAGGGTGGTCAGGAAGAGCACCAGCAAGGGGATCGGCAGGGACAGCCTGGACGACTCGAGCAGGGTGGCATCCTCGACCATCGGCGGACGGCGAGTGGATTCGGGGAGAATCATCATCGCCACGAGGAGGTTGACCCCGGTGATGGCTGCGGCGATCCACGCGGGGAGGGCCGTCCCTCCGCCGGCACTCAGACCGCCAATGAGTGGGCCGACGATGAATCCTGCACCGACGGCCGCCCCGATCTTCCCCATTGAACGGGCCCGCTCCGATGGCGCGGTCTGATCGGCCAGGTAGGCTTGGGCGACGCTGATGGTGCCACCCGATCCGCCGTCGAGGAGTCGCGAGATCAGCAGGACCCACCAACTGCCGGCGAGGGCAAAGACCACGTAGGACACCGCACTGCCCGCCAAGCCGATCAGCAGGACCGGGCGACGGCCGATGGTGTCACTCCAGCGCCCCCAGAGTGGGGCCAGCAGGAACTGGATCGCCGAGTAGGACGCCACCAGGACCCCGACCATCGCCGGGCTCGCTCCCAGGCGCGTCGCCTCGCCGGGGAGCAAGGGCAGGATGATGCCGAAGCCGACGATGTCGATGAAGACCGTCGCCAGCACGATCGGTCCGGCGAGGGTTCGCTGTGGGGTGGGGGCGTGCGTCATTCCGGGGAGGATCGTGGCCTACCCGTCGGGGGTCAAGCGAGGAGGCTCGCCTCGAGGCTTAGCGCATGCCCACGGGGGTGCCCGTGGCGCGATCGATATAGGCCACCAGCCGACTGCATCCGGTGCAGGTCAACCGGACCCGGCCGGGGGTCCCATTGCCCTTCCGCGGGCGACGAGGGGTGCGTTCAATCGCCTCGCTGCCGCAGGATGGGCAACGAAGCTCCTTCCCCTCTCGGTCGGCCGTGATGAGGTTGAGCGCCTCATCGGGGCGAAACTCCTTGACGTGGCGACGGCCCACTGGCAGTCCTTCCCACGCTGCAGACCCCGGGAGTTCCGGGATCGATTGGCGTCCTTTGTAGGTACGGGTGTCTGGAAGGGCCGTCAAGGGTCCCAACTGTCGGATCTCTTGACGGCAACACCCTTCGGTCTCTACGTTGGCGCAACGCTGAGGAGCAAATGACTGAACTCGCCGCACCCCAAATATCCTCCCTGATGGAGGCCCTCCCAGGCATCGCCAAGGTGCTCCGCTCCCCTGTGGCCAGTGCCATGGTGGACTTGGTCCGGGCTGGAGCCGGCCTCGGGGACTTCCTTGTCGATGACGCGGAGGAGCTGCTGCGCTTCGGTTCCCGGCGGAATCTCCTGGCCGACGAGGAGGTCGATCAGGTGCTCGCCGAGGTTCGCTCGGTGGTGGGCCGCTCGGGCAAGCGCGCTCCCGGCAAGCCCGCCCCAACGCTGAAGCCGTCCAAGGTGGCCAGCGCCAAGCGGCAGGCCGCGGCCCCCTCGCCCAAGCCGGTGACCAAGAAGGCCCCCGCCAAGAAGGCGGCCGCCAAGCCGGCTGCCCCGGCCAAGACCGCCCCAGCGCCAAAGGCGCCGGCCAAGAAGGCTGTGGCCAAGAAGGCGGCTGCCAAGAAGGCTCCGGCCAAGAAGGCGCCAGCGAAGAAGGCTGCGACGAAGAAGGCCCCGGCCAAGAAG
>JAHEFN010000078.1 GCA_024640185.1 Gemmatimonadota bacterium
GACTGGCGGCCGAGCACACCGCCGAGACCACGGTGTCGACCGTCGCGCTGCCCAGCGATGACATGAAGGGGCGGATCATCGGTCGCGAGGGCCGCAACATCCGGGCGTTCGAACTGGCGACCGGTGTGGACGTGATCATCGACGATACCCCTGACCTGGTCGTGGTCTCCTGCTTCGATCCCATTCGACGCGAGGTCGCGAGGCGGGCGCTCGCCGCGCTCGTCGAGGATGGTCGGATTCACCCGGGGCGGATCGAGGAGCTGGTGGCCAAGGTGCAGGGGGAGCTCGATGCCGAACTGGTCGAGTTGGGGGAACGGGCGGCCTACGAGGTCGAGGTCCACGGCCTGCACCGGGAGCTGCTCCGGTTGCTCGGTCGGATGCGGTACCGGACCTCCTATGGCCAGAACATGTACGAGCACTCCAAGGAGGTCGCTTGGTTGGCCGGGATGATGGCGGCCGAGCTCCACGGCGATGTGCAACTCGCTCGGCGGGGGGGGCTCCTGCACGATATCGGCAAGGTGCTCACCCACGAACACGAGGGGACGCACGTGCAACTCGGCGTCGAGGTGGCCCGACGCCACGGCGAGAGCGAAGCGGTCATCAATGCCATCGAGGCCCATCACAACGATGTGCCCCACGAGAGTACGGAGTCGGTGCTCGTCCAGGCGGCCGATGCGATCAGCGGCGCCCGACCGGGCGCGAGGCGCGAGGCACTCGAGAGTTACATGAAGCGCCTGACCCGCCTCGAGGAGATCGCCGGCAGTTATCCCGGGGTCGCCAAGACCACCGTCATTCAAGCCGGACGCGAGGTGCGGGTGATCGTCAATCCGAAGGACATCGATGATGTACAGGCCGAGGCACTCTCGGACACCATCGCACGGCGGGTGGAACAGGAACTCCAATATCCAGGACAGATTCGCGTGACCGTGATCCGAGAAACCCGCGCCACGGATGTGGCGAAGTGACCGCCCGCCTGTTGGACGGCAAGGCCCTGGCGGCGCAGATCCGTGCCGAGGTCGCCGAGGGGGTCGCCACCATGGTGGCGCGTGGCATCCGCCCGGCCCTGACCGTGGTCCTCGTTGGCGATGACCCGGCCTCCGGGGTGTACGTGCGCTCGAAGGGGAAGGCCTGCCGCGAGGCAGGGATGGGGTCGGACACCATCCTGCTGCCGGCTGACACTCCTGAGGCGGAGCTCCTCGCCGTGATCGACCGTCTCAATGCCGACGTCACCGTGCACGGCATCCTGATCCAGATGCCGGTGCCCCCGCACATCGACGCGGACAAGGTCCTTCGCCGCGTCGACCCCGCGAAGGACGTTGACGGCTTTCACCCCATCAACGTCGGCAAGGTGGTCCTGGGTGATCCCACGGCCTTCCGACCGGCCACACCGTACGGCATCCAGGAGATGCTCATCCGGTCCGGCATCGAGACCAGCGGAGCCAACGCCGTCGTGGTCGGCCGTTCCACCCTCGTCGGACGGCCGATGGCCTCGTTGCTGATGCTGCCGGGTCCGGCGGGAAACGCGACGGTGACCGTTTGTCATTCGCGCACCCGCGACCTGCCAGGGACCTGCCGTCGCGCCGACATCCTGATCGTCGCGATCGGGCGCGCCAACTTCATCGGGGCGGACGCGGTCAAGCCCGGTGCCACCGTGATCGACGTCGGCATCAACCAGCTTCCCGATGCCACACGACCCCGTGGCTACCGGCTGGTCGGTGACGTCGAGTTCGAGGCGGTGCGCGAGGTGGCCGGGGCGATCACCCCGGTGCCGGGCGGGGTGGGGCCGATGACCATCGCCATGGTGCTCTCCAACACGCTCCAGGCCGCCACCCTGCAGGGTGGTGCGTGAGCACACCCGAGGAGGCCTGGTCGGTCCAGCGACTGGCACGGACGATCAAGTCACGGGTCGAGGACGGGTTCGCCCCGGTCTGGGTGCGGGGTGAAGTGGTGGGATTCAAGCGGTACCCCAGCGGCCATTGGTATTTCGGCCTCCGGGACGAACTCGCCAAGGTCGACTGCGTCATCTGGCGCTCGGCGGCCGGCCGCATCGACACGCCGCTGACCGAAGGCACCGAGATCTTCGCCCTCGGGAGTCCGAGTGTCTGGGAGGAGCGGACCTCGCTGCGGTTCAGCATCACCCGCGTCATGCCCGCCTCGGCCGTCGGGGCCGCCGCCCAACAGTTGGAGGCGGTTCGCAAGCGCCTCGCGGCGGACGGCCTCTTCGATCCATCCCGCAAGCGGCCGCTGCCGGCCTTCCCCTATCGGATTGCGGTGGTGACCTCCGCGGCGGGGGCCGCCGTCCACGACATCATCACCGTGGCGCGGCGGCGCTGGCCGGGGATCGAACTCGTGGTGGTCGGTGCGGCGGTGCAGGGGGAGCAGGCGCCGGCAGAGTTGGTCCATGCCCTGGCCGTGGTCGCCCGGTTGCCCGGCGTGGAACTGTGCATCATCGGCCGAGGGGGAGGGGCCCGCGAGGATCTGGCGGCCTTCAACGATGAGTCGGTCTGCCGGGCGATCGTGGCCTGTCCCGTTCCGGTGATCTCGGCCGTCGGCCATGAGGTCGACGTCACGCTGGCCGACTTGGTGGCCGATCTCAGGGCCGCGACGCCGTCACAGGCCGCAGAGTTTGCCCTTCCCGAACGCCGAGAGGTGATCGAACGCGTCCTCCAGCTCGGGGCCGGTCTCGAGCGCGGGGTCACCGACCTGCTGGCGGGCCGTCGCGACCGGATGCAGCGGACGCGGGAGCGGATGGGCAATGCCTTGCTCGGCCGACTGCACGCCGCCGAGCGACGGCTGCACCGCGCCGGCACGGCGCTTCCCACCGCGCTCGCCGGTCGGGTTCGGGTGCCGCGGGCACGACTCGATGGGGTCGCGGCACGGCTCAGGCCCGCGATCGATCGCCGGACCGATCGGGCCGCGGCTGACCTCGCACGGCTCGCGGCGACGCTCGATGCGCTTTCACCACTCGCGGTACTCGGTCGCGGTTACGCGATGGCGCGTGACGCCGCCGGTCGGGTACTGCGTCGCCGGGTGGACTTCGTCCCCGGCTCCCCGTTCACGCTCCGGGTCGGCGATGGCGACATCGACGCCCGGGTGGAGGAATCATGAGTGACACGCCCGCGACCCTTGGTGACGACCTCACCCGCCTGGAGGAAATTGTCCGTCGGCTCGAAGATGACGACCTCGCGCTGGAGGAGGCACTGCAACTCTTCGAGGAGGGGGTCGGCCGGCTGAAGGGCGCCAAGACGCGCCTGGCCGATGCCGAGACCCGGGTCATGCAGGTGCTCAAGGAGACCGGAGAGGATGGTGCCCTTCGGCTCGAACCCCTCGATGGCTGACCTGCCCGAGGTGCTGGTCGAGGCACGTCGGGCGATGGATGACCGCCTGACGGTCCTCGCCCGGCGATTGGAGGCGGAGACCCCTGGCCGGTTGGGGGAGGCGTTGGGGTACGCGTTGCGCTCGCCGGGCAAGCGTGTCCGGCCGGCGCTGCTGCTCGCCACCTACCGCGCCGCGGGAGGTCGTGACCCGGCGGTCGTGGGATTGGCGACCGCCGTGGAGGTGGTCCACACCTACTCCCTGGTCCACGACGACCTTCCCTGCATGGATGATGACGGCCTGCGTCGGGGTCGCCCCACCACCCACGTGGCGTTCGATGTCGAGACCGCGACCCGCATCGGGTTCCTGCTCGTGCCGGTGGCGGCCGAGGAACTGGCTGCCGCGGGTCGGGCGATGGGCCTTCCCGACGCCGCGATCGCTGCCATGGCCCTCGAACTCTTCACCGCGGGTGGCATTCAGGGAATGGTCGGGGGGCAGTGGCTCGACCTCGAGGCGGAAGGGCGTCGGGTGGACCTCGCCGGGTTGATGGATGTCCATCGTCGCAAGACCGGGGCGTTGATCGCCGCCGCTGCCCTGCTCGGTGCCCGTGCGGCAGGTGCGGCCGACGATGTCCTGGCAGCGGTCCGGGTCTTCGGTGAGGAAATCGGGCTGGCGTTTCAGGTCGCGGATGATGTGCTCGATGCCACCCGGACCTCGCACGAGTTGGGGAAGACCGCCGGGAAGGATGCCGAGGACCAGAAGAGCACCTATGTGGGACTCTTGGGGGTCACTGCGGCCGAGGTGGAGGCGGATCGCCACTGCACCCTGGCCCTCGGCGCACTCGAGGGCGCGGGGCTGCCGGTCGGCGACCTTGCCGTCCTGGCACGGTATATTGTGAGGCGCACGTCCTGACTCTCCCTGGCATGGAGCCGTGATGTCCCTTCTCGACCAGATCAGTGGGCCGGAAGACCTCAAGCGATTGACCCCCGACCAGCTGCCCGAGTTGGCCCGGGAGATCCGCGAACGGCTCATCGATTGTTGCTCGAATACCGGTGGCCACATCGGGGCCTCCCTCGGTGTCGTCGAGCTCTCCATCGCCCTCCTCTACATCTTCGATTCGCCGAAGGACAAGGTGCTCTGGGACGTTGGCCATCAGGCCTATGCCTGGAAGCTCCTCACCGGCCGGAACGACCGTTTCGAGTCGCTCCGGACCGAGGGGGGGCTCTCGGGATTCCTCAAGCGGGACGAGTCGGACCATGACCACTTCGGGGCCGGGCATGCCGGGACCGCGATGTCGGCGGCGCTGGGGATGGCCACGGCCCGGGATCTCAAGGGCGAGTCCAACAAGGTGGTGGCGGTTGTTGGCGATGGCGCCCTGACCTGTGGCCTCTCCTACGAGGGGATGAACAACGCCGGCCACTCGGATCGCGACATCATCCTGATCGTCAATGACAACGGGATGAGCATCGCCCCCAACGTCGGGGCGATCTCCAAGTTGCTGGGCACGATCGTGGCCAACCCACGTACCGACCGCGTTCGGGAGCGGATCAAGCGGGTCACCCACAAGATCGGTGATGTCTTCGGTGACGGCGTGGTCCACCTCGCAAAGAACGTCGAGGAGTCCGTCAAGAATCTCTTCAGCGAGGGGATGCTGTTCGAGGAGCTCGGCTTTCGGTACTTCGGGCCGATCGATGGCCATGATCTCACCACGCTCACCGAGACCCTGGCGCACGTGCGCTCGCTCGACGGGCCACGGGTGATTCACGTCCTCACCGAGAAGGGGAAGGGCTTCTCCTTCGCCGAGGCCAACCGGGAAAAGTGGCATGGTCTCGCGGCCTATCACCGCGACACCGGCGAGGCGCGCAAGAAGTCGAGTGGCCCCCCCGCGTGGACCGCTGCCTTCGGCAACGCGATCACCGCCCTCGGTGAGGAACGGGATGACTTTGTCGCGATCACCGCGGCGATGCCGGCCGGCTCCGGTACGGCGATCTTCCAGGAGCGCTTCCCGGATCGGTTCTTCGACGTCGGCATCGCCGAGGGCCACGGGGTGACCTTCGCCGGGGGACTGGCGACCCAGGGGATTCGTCCGATCGTGGCGATCTACTCGACCTTCCTGCAGCGCGCCTACGACAACATCATTCACGACGTCGCCGTGCAGCATCTGCCGGTGGTCTTCTGCCTCGACCGTGCCGGGCTGGTGGGCGAGGACGGCCAGACGCACATGGGGCTGTACGACATCGCCTACATGCTGGCCGTCCCCGGGATGACCGTGACGGCCCCCAAGGACGCCGATGAGCTGACGGGGCTGCTGCGTACCGCCCTCGACCATGACGGGCCGTTCTGTACCCGGTACCCGCGCGACAAGACGCCCAGCGACCCCAATCCCGTGGCCAGCGTCCCGGCGGTGCCCTACGGGACCTGGGAGTTGCTGCGGGATGGCCATGATGTCGCGATCCTCGGCACCGGCACGATGGCGCTGGTGGCCGAACAGGCCGCGGAACGGCTCGCCGAACAGGGTCTGGACGTCGCCGCGGTCAACGCCCGCTTCCTCAAGCCGCTCGACGAGACGATGCTGGCCGACCTGCTGGGGCGCTGCCGCCTGATCGTCACGGTCGAGGAGGGTGCCGTCATCAATGGCTTCGGGGCGATGCTGGCCGGGCGGCTCGCCGCGACCCACCCAGCGGTTCGTGTCCTGCCGATCGGCATCACCGACGAACTCATGGTCCAGGCGCCTCGGGCCCGCCAGTTGGCCCAGTACGGCCTCACGCCCGAGGCGATCGCCGAGCGGGTCCGCACCACGCTGGGTGCGTCCGTCCCGCGCTGAGGATGACCACCCGCGTCGGCGTCATCGCGAATCCACGCTATCCGGCACTGGCCAAGGTGCTGCAGGAAACCGCCGCCCATGTGACCCAACTGGGATGGGAACTGCATGCCGATCCTGAGGCCGCCGCGATCCTCGGTGTGCCGAGCGCGGGGCTCGATCCCGATCGGCTTGACCTCATGCTCTCGCTTGGTGGCGACGGGACGCTGTTGCGGGTTGCCCGTCGCCTGGCCGGCCGTCCGGTCCCGATCTTGGGGATCAACTTCGGTCGGGTGGGATTCCTGACGAGCGTGTCGCGGGAGCACACCCAGGCGGCGCTCGAGAAATTTGCCGCCGGCGAGTACGAGGTTTCCCGGCGCGCCACGCTGGTCGGGACCATCCAGCGGGACGGCGAGTCGGCCGTGTCGATCACCGCACTCAACGATGTCATCCTGCACAAGGGTGGGGTCGCACGGGTGGTGCGCTATGAGGTGATGATCGACGACGAAACGGTCGGCCCGGTCTCGGCAGATGGGGTGGTGATCGCGTCGCCGACGGGTTCGACGGCCTACTCGCTCTCGGCCGGCGGCCCGGTGGTGGTGCCCACCCTGGACGCGATGCTGGTGACCCCGATCTGCGCCCACTCACTCGGTGTGCGGCCCCTCGTGGTCCATGGTGGCTCGCGGGTGACCATCGCCCCGGTCGATCCGCATCCCCATGACCTGATGGTGTCCTTCGACGGCCAACAGACCGAGATGCTGCTGCCTGGTGATCGCCTGACCGTCGAAGTCGGGCTGGACCGGGTCCTCCTCGTTCGCTTCCCAGCCTCCGGCTTCTTCGACCGCCTGCGGGAGAAGCTCCGCTGGGGCGATCTCGAGGGCCGCGGCTGAGTGCTGCGATCGCTGCGGGTCCGTGACCTGGCGACGGTGGCTGATGTCACCCTTGAACTCGGTCCCGGGCTGAACGTGCTGACCGGAGAGACCGGGGCGGGCAAGTCGATGCTCGTCGATGCCCTCGCGCTGCTGCTCGGCGATCGCGCCGATCGCGCCGCCGTGCGCCCCGGGGCAGCACGGATCATGATCGACGGTGAGTTCGGCGACCTCGGTGTGGCCGTCGCGTCGGTCCTCTCCGACGCCGGGCTTGATGGTGAGGAGGTGCTCGTCATCCGCCGTGAGGTGACCAGCGAAGGGCGCTCACGGGCCTGGGTCAACGGCTCCCCGACCACGATCGGGGTGTTGGGGCAGATCGGGGCAGCGTTGGTCGACCTGCACGGTCAGCATCAGACGGTGGCACTCGCGGACCGCGCCGTCCAGCGGCGGCTGCTCGACACCTATGCCGGTGCGGGAGACGACGCGGCCCGGGTGCGCGAGTTGCACCTCGCGCTGTCCGCCTCCCTCGAGGCCATCGCTCAGCTCCTCCAGCGGCGGGACGAGGCCGTCCGGCGCGCGGATTGGCTCGGGCATGTCGTCCGGGAGATCGACGAGGCTCGTCTCCGGCCAGGCGAGGAGGAGGAGTTGGCGGCGGAGTCACACCGCCTGGCCCAGGCGGGTACCCTCGGAGAGCATGCACGGCGCCTCCGCGCCCTGCTCGAGGAGGAGGAGGGCGTCGCCGGTCCGCTCGGCCGCGTCCGCCGCACGCTCGATGCCCTCGCACGACTCGATCCCCCGGTCGAGGGTTGGCGGGACCTGCTCAACAGCGCCTGGGCGGGCCTCGACGAACTGGGACGGCTCGCGGCCGAGTATGCGGACGACATCTCCGACGACCCGGACCGACTCACCGACCTGGAGCGGCGGCGGGAGGTCATCCGCCGCCTCTCGGCCAAGCACGGCGCCACGATCGAGGAGATCCTCGAGGTTCGCCGCGAGGCCGTCGCGGAGTTGGCGCTGATCGATGACGCCACCCAGGAGCTGCAGCAGATGGAGCGGCAGGCCGCCGCGGCGAGGCGCGCCTTCGACGAGGCCGCTGGATGCCTCACGGCGCGCCGGAAGGAGGGGGCGGCACGTCTCTCCGACGAAGTCACCCGAGTGTTGCCCGGGCTGGCCCTCGCCGGCGCCGAATTCACGGTCGAGTTGGTGCCGGTGGAGCCACCGGGCCTCGATGGTGCCGAAAGGGTCATCTTCCAGGCCAGACTCAACGCGGGGATGTCGGCCCGTCCGATCGCGCAGGCGGCTTCCGGTGGCGAGCTGTCCCGGTTGATGCTGGCGCTCAAGGTGGCCGTGGCGCGTCATGACGAGGCGGCGACCCTGGTCTTCGACGAAATTGACCAAGGCATCGGCGGTGAGACAGGGTTGCGGGTCGGGGCGGCGTTGGAGCGTGTGGCGGCGCGGCATCAGGTGTTGGTGATCACCCACCTGCCACAGATCGCTGCCCGGGGTGATCGCCATCTGGTGGTCGCCAAGGGGACACGGGCCGGGATCGCCACCAGCGACGTCTCGGTGCTGCATGGGGAGGATCGTGTCATCGAGATCGCCCGAATGCTCGGTGACGCCGAGGACCCGCACGCACGCCGCCTCGCCGCCTCGTTGATGAGCGGGAGTCCCGTCAGCGGCTGAAGATCCGTTTGGAGACGCGAAACCAGAGCCGGGTCGTCAGGCCGTTGGCCACCAGCCCGGATCCGCTGGAGACGGTGCGCTCGAGTGAGAGCCCGGCCTCCACCGGCATGCTGAGAGCACCACGGCGGTTGCGCCCGCTGTGCGAATAGGAGAGTCCCAGGCCGGCATCGAAGCGGGAGAGGGCGGTGCCATCTCCCATCGTGGCCGGGTCGCCGCCACTCGCCAGGGTGGCCCCGCTGACATAGGACCATGCATCGGCTCCCCGAGAGAGCCAGGAGAGCGAGCCGGCGATC
>JAHEFN010000079.1 GCA_024640185.1 Gemmatimonadota bacterium
TGTCAGCACTGCGCCGGCTGGGCCGGGCACCATTCATGGCTCTTGGGGTGATCACAGTGGTCGCCCTCGGATGGCGGGGAGCCCAGGCGCCCGACGACCTTCCGGTGCTCCGAGTGATCAAGTCTCCGTCGTGCGGCTGCTGCACGGCGTGGGTCGAGTACATGGAGCAGCAGGGCTTCACCGTCGAGGTCGAGCATCGCGAGGAATTCACGGCGCTCAAGCGTGCCAACGGCGTGACGGCAGAGTTGCAGGGGTGTCACACCGGCTTTGTCGACGGCCTGGTGGTCGAGGGGCACGTGCCGGCGGACATTGTCCGCAAGCTGTTGGCCAACCGCCCGAAGGGCGTCAACGGCGTCAGCGCCCCGGGAATGCCCCGCGGGTCGCCCGGGATGGAAGGGCCCATCAAGGACCGCTACACGGTGTTCACCTTCGACTCGAAGGGCAACAAGACACCGTACGCGGTTCGCTAGGACTCAGGACGCCCGACGCAACTCCTCGCGAAGGGCGTCCCGTCGTTCCCGGATCACCTCACGAACCGTTGCCTTGAGGGCGCCCACGTCTTCAAGGGTCATGCCGGTGGTCGGGATCGGCGCGAGGATCTCGGCCACCGCGTGCGACCGCCGGACTCGCCAGTCGTGCTTGGCAATCGCTTCCCGGGTGCCGAAGAGGGCGATCGGCAGCACCGGAACCCCCGCCTCGATCGCCAGCCGAAACGCCCCATCCTTGAACGGCAGCATCTCCGAGGTCTTCGACCGGGTGCCCTCGGGGAAGATCATCACCGAGACTCGGCCGCGCAGCCGGATGGCACACTCCGCCATCGCCGCGCGGGCGCTGGTCGCCCGCCCCCGGTGCACGGCGACGTCGCGCACGAACCACATGATCCAGCCAAAGACCGGGATCTTCATGATGCTGACCTTGGAGAGCCACTTCATCTCCCAGGGCAGCAGGGAGAGCAGGACGATGTCAGCGAACGACTCGTGGTTGGCCACCACCACGTACGGGTTGCGAGCGTTGGCCGGGGGCGTCCCGCGCACCTCGAAGCGCCAGCGGGGGGAGAGGCCCACCATCGCCACCGCGATCAGGCGGAAGAGGCGACCCCCGAGGTAGTTCCAGCGGTCCACCGGCCATCCAACCAACCGCCAGAGGGCGACCAGGGGAAGAATCAGGACGGCGAGGGCCCCGAGGACAGACCACATCCAGACCGAGGCGAGGGTATCCGCGAGGCGGGAAGGCATGCGGCCCAACTTATCCGAAACGCCCGGGCAGTGTGAGCCCCGGGCGCTCGACGCATCCCGGTCGGCCTTCTACCTTGCAACCATGCCTGATGACTCCCATGCCCTGCTGATCCGGTTGCTTGACGCGCCGGGTCCCTCCGGATTTGAGCGCGCCCCGGCCCGACTGTGGCGGGAAGCCGCCACATTTGCCGACGACGTGACCGCCGATGTGAACGGGAATTCCCTCGCCACGGTCTTTCCGGCTCCGGATGAGCGGGACGGCCCCCGGCTGATGTTCGCGGGCCACATCGATGAGATCGGCGTGATGATCGTCCACATCGACGACGAGGGCTTCTGCTGGTTCGACGTCATCGGTGGGTGGGACCCCCAGGTGTTCGTGGGGCAACGCGTCACCCTGCTCGGCCGTGACGGCGCCGTGCCCGGGGTCATCGGCAAGCAGGCGATTCACCTCATGGACCAAGCCGCCCGGGACAAGCTCTCCAAGCCATACGAGTTGTGGATCGATATCGGCGCCGCCTCCCGTGAGGAGGCTGAGCGCCTCGTCTCGGTCGGGTCCGCCGGCGTGCTGGGCAGCAGTGTGCTGCGGCTTCCCGGGCAGCGCCTCGCCTCGCGGTCGCTCGACAACCGGATCGGGGCATACGTGGTGCTCGAGGCGCTGCGGCTGCTCGCGGCCGATCGTCCGTCGGTCGCGGTGACGGCCGTGGCGACCACCCAGGAAGAGATCGCCTATACTGGCGGCGGTGCCCGCACATCCGCGACGGCACTCATGGTCCAGGCGGCGGTGGTCGTCGATGTGACCCACGCCACCGATTCCCCCAAGATCGAGAAGAAGCGCCACGGTGAGGTGAAGCTGGGGGCCGGGCCGGTGCTCTCGCGGGGCGCGGCCGTCAACGAGGTGGTCTTCGAGATGCTCCGCCGCGTGGCCGAGACCGAGAAGATCCCGGTCCAGGTCCAGGCCGCAGCCCGATCCACCGGCACCGACGCCGACGCGATCTTCACGGCGCATCGCGGCGTGGCAACCGGGTTGGTGTCAGTGCCGCTGCGCTACATGCACTCACCGAGTGAACTGGCGTCGCTGGAGGACGTGACCCACGCGGCGAGGTTGTTGGCGGCGTTTGCGCGACGGGTCGAGACCGGAACGGACTTCGTCCCGAGGTAGTCCGTCAGCCGGACCTGTTGCGGAGCGCCCGGATCGCCTCGGGCGTGCCGATGGTCTCCAGGGCATGCCACGCCGCACTGCGGACATCTTCGTCGCCATGCTTGAGAAGGGCGGCGAGTGAGGGCACCGCCCCCTCGAACCCCATCCGGCCCAGGACCTCCGCCGCATCCCGGGCCAAGGCGGCCCGCGGGGAGGAGAGGGTCCGCACCAGCACCTCGGCCGCGCCCTCGATCTCGGCCAGCACCTCGAGCAGGATGCGACGATCGGCCCGTGGCGGGTCGGTGGCGAGCACGTCGACGATCGCCGACGCGCCCTCGCGACCCAATCGCATCAAGGCCAGCGCGATCGGCGACCCTCCCCCGGCCCGGGGCAGCAGGCCCACCATCGTCTCGATCGCCCCCGTGGGCACCACCCGGCGTCGCTCGCTGTTGATGATGGCGGCGGTGGCATCGTCGCCGCGGTCGGCGATCTCATGGAGCGCGAGGAGGATCTTGGCGAGCCGTGGGTAGTCGCGGGAGGCGACGGCCAGACTCCCTTCATCGAGCAGCGGGTCGAGCAGGTCGGAGAGGTCGGCACGCTCCGTCGCGGTGGAGACGAGGGCCGGGTCGACGGCGTCGATCCCCTCGATGAAACTCGACCCCCCCCCGCCCTGGCGACCGGCCTCAGCCACTGGTTCATCGTCGATCACGCCCTCCTCGGTGGGGAGAAAGCCGGCACCCGGGATGATGCCGACGATCGCCGCATGGAGGTGGTTCGGGGTGGGATAGAGTCCGGGGCCGGACGCAAGCAGGTCGGCCAGGTCGCGCCACTGCGCTGCGGTGAGGCCGGCAGGCAACTCAATGTGCGCCGCACCGTGGATGGTCATCGCCTCCTGCACCAAGCTTGCCCCTGGAGAGTCGGTGGGCAACGGCAGGTCGTTGAGTGTCAATGTTCCGCTTCGCAGCGACCAGGTCAGCCGTCTGGCTCCACTGGCCGTCACCAGCATGGCGGCGGCCCGCTGCAGTTCCAGCGGATCGGCTTCGGCGCGCCGGGCACCGTGGATGGCGACGCCCAGCAGGGCCGTCAGGGTGGCGGGCATGGTCGTAACTTACGGGGGTGTCCCCGTCGGGAATAGCCCGATGGTCTCCGCCAGCGCACCACAGTACTATCCCGGCTCCACCCAAAGAGGACCCTGCCATGCGTTTCCTGATTCCGACCCTTCTGGCACTGCTCCCGGCGGTCGCCCCACTCGCCGCCCAGACCAAGCAGGATACGGCCCCCCCGGCCGCAACCACCGGATACGGGGCCTGGTTCGGTTCGATCCCGGACATGGTCCTCTCCGATCCCGGGATCGTCCTTGAGGGCACCACCCAGGGCTCGCCAGCCGCCAAGGCCGGCCTGAAGAAGGGTGACGTGATCATCGCCATGGATGGGGGTCCGGTCGAGACCCTGGCCGACATGGTCGCCGTCCTCCGTGCCCACGCCCCAGGTGACACGATCTCGGTGGTCTTCTGGCGCGACGCCGACGCCAAGGACCACACCGTCAAGGTGGTGCTCGGCTCCCGGCCGGCCCGCTAGGGTGGCCGTCCTCGATCCGGATCCGGTCGTCACCCGGCTGCGCAGTGCCTTCAATCACGACGCCGATCGACACCGGCTGCTCACCATGGCGGCGGCGCTGCTCCGCGAGGCCGGTGAGCCATACACCTCGGTCTACCTGTACATGTTGCACGGCGATGAGCTGGTGCTCGAGGCCTACAGCGGCCGGGAGACCGACCACGAACGGATACCCGTCGGCAAGGGGGTTTGCGGCACCGCGGTGGCAACCGGTGAGGATCAGAATGTCGGGGATGTGCGTGCCCGCGAGAACTACATCGCCTGCAATCTCTTCACGCGCTCGGAGCTGGTGGTGTTGATTCGCCGCGGATCCGAGATCCTCGGCCAGATCGATGTCGATTCCGACCAGGTCGACCCCTTCACGAGCGACGAGGTGGCCGCTGTCCGTGTCGTGGCAGAGGCGCTGGCCGTGTTGCTGTAGTCCGATGCCCACCGTCACCACACGTGCCATTCGTGGCGTCGAGTTGCTTGAGCGCCGGATCGGCAGCGGGCCGGAGGTGGTGGTGCTCCACGGCGGCCCGGGGGCGCATCATGACTATCTCCTCCCCGGCTTCGATACCCTCGCCCGCGGCCGCACCCTGATCTACTACGATCAGCGCGGTGGCGGTCGCTCGGCCGTGGGCCGGGATGTGCCAGTCGACAGCACGGAGCAGGTCGAGGATCTCGAGGCGCTGCGGGTGGTGTGGGGCCTCGAGCGACTGCACCTCTGCGGCTATTCGTGGGGCGCGCTGCTCGCGATCCTCTATGCCCTGACGTACCCGGATCGGGTGGCCTCGCTGGCCTTGGTCTCTCCGGCTCCCGCCCGCGATGATGAACGGGCGAGTTACGAGGCCGTGCTCGCCGCACGAAACGCCACGCCGGAACTCGCGGCAGAGCGGGCGGCGCTGGCGGCGAGTGGCCTGAAGCTCTCCGACCCGGCCAGCCATGCTCGACGGCTCTTCGAACTCGCGGTCGCGGGGTACTTCCATGACCCCGCCAAGGTCCGTGATCTCACGCCGTTCCGGGTAACCGGCCGAACACAACAGGCCGTCTGGGCCTCGCTCGGCGAGGACTATGACTTCCGGCCCCAGCTCCGCGCGCTCCATCTCCCGGCGATGGTCCTCCACGGTGACGACGATCCGATCCCAGTCGCGACGGCACGGGCCACGGCCGAGGCGCTCGGGGCGGAGTTTGTGCTGCTGCCTGATTCGGGCCATGTCCCCCATGTCGAGGCACCACGGGAGTTCACCGCGGCCCTCGATCGATTCCTGCCCTCCGCATGACCGATCCGCGCCCCCACCCCTTTGACTTGGTCTTCGGCGAGATGGCGGAGGTGCGCTTCGGTGCGATCCGTGAGGCACTGGGGACCACCCTGGACCTCGATCAGTGGCTCATGGCCCGGCCGGTGATCGAGTTGCTGCATGACCTGCGGCCGGACGAAGGGCTCGGCGGTGCGGTTGACGACTTCGTGCTCTTCGTCCACGCGGCCTACCAGTGGTGGCATGCCGGTTCGCACACGACACCGAGGGATTCGCTCGCCTTTCCCATCACCGTCGCGAGCTACATTCAGGTGCCGCCGCGCCGGATCTGGGCTCGACTCGGTGCGGAGGACAGCCACGAACCGCTTGATGGCTGGTTTGTCTTCCCGGAGGGCGACCGCCTGAGGGTCGTGGCCTGTCTTGGGGTCCATCCCGCGCGGCCGGGGCTCTCGGTGCTGACCGCTGCCGGACCACCACCAACGGCATGGCAGCGACCCGATGGGACCAGCAGGTTTGCGCCACAGATGACGGGAGGCGACACGGCCGGCTTGTCGTCGATCGCCGCACCTGAAGAATTGCTGCTCCTCGCATGGGGGGTCGAGCCGGACGGGAGAACCACCGATGGCCATGATGGATCGCAAGTCGGTCGCCACCGCGATTGAACGGATCACCGCCTACCTCGAACTGAAGGGGGAGAATCCCTTTCGGGTGCGGGCGTTTCGTGGCGCAGCGAAGACGGTTGAGGGCTTCCCGACGGAACTCGCTGCCGCAATCGCCGACGGATCCCTGGCCGAGGCGAAGGGGATCGGACCGGCGATCCTTGAGGTGATCACCGAGTTGGTCGAGACCGGTCGCAGCACCATGATGGAGGAACTGCGCGAGGAGGTCCCTGCCGGGCTCATTGAGATGCTGGCCATCTCGGGGCTGGGGGTCGCCAAGATCCGACAGATCCATGAGCAGCTCGGGCTCGAGACGCTTCCCGAGCTTGAGGCGGCGGCACGGGATGGCCGCCTGGCCGCGCTGCCCCGATTCGGGGCTCGGACAGCCGCGAACGTGCTCAAGGGCATCCAGTTCCTCCGGCAATCGAGCCAGTGGAGGCTCGCACACCACGCCCGCGACGAGGCCGGGGCCATCGTGGAGGCGCTCGCCTCCGTGCCACACATCCTGGCGGTCCACCCGGCCGGTGAGGTGCGGCGACAAAACGAGGTGGTGCGCGACCAGGTCGTGGTGGTGGTCGCCGACGTCTCGCCCGCCGAGGTCTTCGCGGCCATCGGGAGCATCGCCGGGGTCAGTGAATTCGCCGGCGAGGATGAGCGTCGCGCGACCCTCCGGTTCCCAACGGGGTCCCCGGTCCAGGTCATCGTCACTCCGCCCCAGAATCTGGGGGCCGTCCTCGTGCAGGCCACCGGCAGCGAGGCGCACCTGCAGCGGCTGGCCGAACACGCCACCGCGAAGGGGTTCACCCTGGCGGGGACGGCGCTCTGGCAGGGATCGCGCTTCATTCCCACGCCCGACGAGATGACACTCTACCGGGCCCTGTCGCTCGAATGGATCCCACCGGAGTTGCGCGAGAGCGGCGAGGAGGTCGGCCGAGCGGTCCCGCGACTCGTCGAGCGCGGCGATCTGCGGGGTTTTCTCCACTGCCACACCACCTATTCCGATGGCACCAACTCGGTGGCACAAGTCGCCGAGGCCTGTCGGGCCGCTGGCTACGACTATGTGGGTATCACCGACCATTCCCGGGCCGCGGCCTATGCCGGGGGGCTCACGGAGGAGGATCTCCGGCGCCAATGGGCCGAAATCGATGAGGTCAACGCCAACCACCCCGAGATCCGTGTGCTGAAGGGGATCGAGTCCGACATCCTCGCCGACGGTGCCCTCGACTATCCGGATGACGTCCTCGCCGAGTTCGACTTCATCATTGCCAGCGTGCACTCACGCTTCACGCTGAGCGAGGCCGAGATGACCGCCCGGTTCGTGCGGGCCATTGCGTCGCCCTACCTGGCGATCATCGGGCACCCCACGGGCCGACTCCTGTTGTCTCGCGAGGGCTACCCGGTCAATCTCGACGTCATTTTCGAGGCGGCCGGCGAGGCGGGGGTGGGCATCGAGATCAACGCCGACCCTCACCGGCTCGACCTCGACTGGCGCGTGCTGCGTCGCGCCCGCGACGCCGGTGTGATGATCTCGATCGGCGCCGATGCCCATACCGTTGCCGGCCTCGACAACGTGGAATTCGGTCTCGGTATCGCCCGCAAGGGCGGGCTCGGCCCCGAGGAGATCCTGAATTGCCGGGACGCCGAGGGGTTTCTCGCCTTCTGCCGAGCGCGACGACCGTAGTGCCGCGCGAGAGCAAGCAGGCTCGCGCGGCACGGGCACGGGACGTCCTGGCCACACTCAAGGCGACCTTCCCCGATGCGCATTGCGAGCTCGACCACCAGAATCCCTATCAACTCCTGGTCGCCACGATTCTCTCGGCGCAATGCACCGATGTCCGCGTCAACCTCGTCACCCCTGCGGTCTTTGCCCGGTACCCGTCACCAGAAGCACTCGCGGCCGCCTCGCTCGCCGAGGTGGAGGAGCTGATCCGGTCGACCGGCTTCTTCCGGAACAAGGCGAAGTCGCTGGTGGGGATGGCTCGTGGTCTGGTGGCTGACCACGGTGGCGAGGTGCCCCACACCATGGCGGAGTTGCGGCCACTGCCGGGGGTCGGTCGGAAGACCGCCAACGTGGTGCTTGGCAATGCCTTCGGCATCAACGAGGGCGTCACCGTCGACACCCACGTGAAGCGGATCGCTGCCCTGCTCAAGCTGACCCGCGAGACCGACCCCGAGAAGGTCGAACGCGACCTGATGGCCCTGATCCCTCGGGAGGATTGGACCCTGGTCAGTCACCTGCTCATCTGGCATGGCCGCCGAACGTGCATCGCACGTCGGCCGAGGTGCAGCGAGTGTGTGCTCGCCGGATTGTGTCCGAGCGCCTCAGCCTAGCGGTTATCTTCGGACGTCTCTCGTCTCTCGTCTCTCGTCTCTCGTCTCTCACCCACGGTTGCTGACATGAAGACCGCCACCATCGATACCGCCCGGGGCACCATCGTCGCCGAACTCTTCGATGACGCCGCGCCCAAAACCGTTGAAAACTTCGAGAAGCTTGCCAACAGCGAGTTCTATGATGGCACCCGATTCCACCGGGTCATCAAGGACTTCGTGATCCAGGGTGGCGATCCCCACTCGAAGGACGCCAACGACCCCCGAGTCGGCACCGGTGGCCCCGGCTGGAAGATCAAGTGCGAGACGGCCGGCAACCCGCACAAGCATCAGGCCGGTGCGCTCTCGATGGCGCATGCCGGCAAGGACACGGGCGGGTCGCAGTTCTTCATTGCCCATTCACCGCAGCCACACCTCGACGGCGTGCACACCGTCTTTGGGCAGGTCACCGAGGGGCTCGAAACGATCTTCAAGATCGCACAGGGCGACCTCGTGAACTCCATTCGAGTGAGTTGACCATCCAGATCGCATTCGCGGCGCTCTGCGATCACGCGGTGGTCGACCAACACGGCAAGCTCTCGGCCATCGGGATCTGGCGTCAGGTGATGGTGGCCACCCTCCCCGGTGTCCACCCGCGAGCACATCTCGTGATGTTGACCTCCGGCACTCGTGATGAGGTTGGTGAACATCGCATGTCGATCACCCTCCGTGGCCCGGGC
Organism: Gemmatimonadota bacterium; assembly: GCA_024640185.1. Classification (GTDB taxonomy): domain Bacteria; phylum Gemmatimonadota; class Gemmatimonadetes; order Gemmatimonadales; family GWC2-71-9; genus Palsa-1233. Next base: position 8,932 of record JAHEFN010000079.1, read on the forward strand.
GA
>JAHEFN010000350.1 GCA_024640185.1 Gemmatimonadota bacterium
CCGCGGGCGGCATCTCGACCCGGGTGACGGTGGATGTGGACGGCCGGAAGGCCGACGCCAACCAGCTGACCTTCAGGCTCAAGTACGCCTACGTCGGGTGGACACCCGAGGGCAGCGCCTTGACCTACCACTTCGGACTGCTGCCGACCCCGATCCTCGGCTTCATCGAGGACACATGGGGCTACCGGATGCAGGGCACCGTCGCCATCGACCGCAACAAGTACCTCTCGTCGTCCGACTTTGGTTTCGCGGTGGCGGGCGCGTGGGATGACCAGGCCATCAACGTCGACGTGGGCGTGTACAACGGTGAGACCTACAGCAATGCGCCGGGCGACAACCGCAAGGACGTCGCAGGCCGCGTCTCGGTGCGACTGGCCAAGACCGATCAGGGCGGCAGGACCGGCGGGCTTCGTGCGACCGGCTTCGTGTCGTACGGCAAGTCGAACGGTGGCGAGACCCGCCAGCGGATGCTGGGCATGCTCTCCTACCACGCCAAGGCCCTCCGCCTCGGTGCCGAGTATGCGGTCACCAAGGATGACGAGACCAAGGGGCGGGTGATGTCGGCCTGGGGCACCTACGACCTGACGGACTCCCCGATCGGGGTGATGGCTCGGGTTGACCAGTCGGACCGGGACACCGACCTCGACCCGGTCGGCGTCGACCTCGACAGCGGCACCCAGACCCGACTGATTGCCGGCGTGTCGTACCAGCTCGCCCCGATGGTGCGCCTGCTGCTCGACGCCGACATCGTCTCGGCCGAGAACGGCCCGGCGAGCAACAGTTTCGAGGCGGCCAACCGCTCGCTCTACTTCCACACCGAAATCAAGTTCTAGGACAGGGTCCTTCTTCTCTCCAGGAGTCACAGATGTCGCTCGTCACACGTAGCACCGGGATCGCACGATCCCTCACCCTGGCCGTGTTCGCGGTGGTCATCGCCGCGTGTGGTGGCGAGGGTTCCACATCGGGGCCGGTGGCACTCGACGGGGCCGGGGCCACCTTTCCGCAACCGGTCTACAGCAAGTGGTTCGATGCCTACTACCAGGCGACCGGCAACCAGATCAACTATCAGTCGGTCGGGTCGGGGGCCGGCGTCAAGCAGTACAGTCAGGGCACGGTCGACTTCGGGGCCACCGACGGCCCAATGACGGACGAGGAGATCGCCGCCGTGGGCGGCGAGGTGTACCACATCCCGACGGTGCTCGGCGCCGTCGTCCTCACCTGGAACCTGCCGGCCCTGGGCAACACCCAGTTGCGCCTCGACGCCGAGGCGATCGCCGACATCTTCCTCGGCCGGATCACGAAGTGGAACGATCCGCGGCTCGTCGCGCTCAACCCGGGCGTCGACCTCCCCGACATGGACCTCCTCGTGGTGCACCGCTCCGACGGCTCGGGAACCTCGTTCATCTTCACCGACTACCTGAGCAGCGTTTCCGAGGCCTGGAAGGACTCCGTCGGGGCAGGCAAGGCGCTCAACTGGCCCGTCGGCCTCGGCGGCAAGGGCAACGAGGGGGTGACCCAGCAGATCAAGCAGGTCGAGGGCACCATCGGGTATGTGGAGTTGATCTACGCGATGTCGAACGACCTGCCGGTGGCGCTGGTTCGCAACCAGAACGGCGACTTCGTCTCCCCATCGCTTGAGAGCGTCTCGGCCGCTGCCGGTGGTGCGGACTTCGCCCCCGACACCGACTTTCGGGTCTCGATCGTCGATGCACCGGGCGCCGGCAGCTACCCGATCTCCTCCTTCACCTGGCTGCTGATCCGTCCCGACATGGCCGACCTCCGCAAGGCCAAGGCGATCAAGCAGTTCCTGGCGTGGATGGTGACCCCAGAGGCCGCGGCGATGGCGACCGACCTCCACTACGCCCCGATTCCGGATCGGGTGGCCCAGTTGGTCACGGCTCGGACGGCCACCCTGACCGCCGCCGGTCAGCCGGTCGACTGACCCACCGGAGGTCGCGCGCGGCCCGTCGGCATCCTGCCGGCGGGCCGTGCTCGTTTCAGCCACAACCGGATCCCCGTGACACGTCTGTTACACGCCCGTGACCGTCCCGCAACCGCTCAAGGGTAGTCTCCTCCCCGACATGGCAACGCCCACTGCGCCGGAGGATCACCCTTCCGCTCCCGCCACGCCGGGATCTCTGGCCGGCACCTCCCCGGGTGACGTGGCCTTCCGGTGGCTGCTGGTGCTCGCCGCCGCCACGATCCCCACCCTGCTCATCGCCCTGGTCCTCACCCTGGGCAGCGGCGCCCTCCCTGCCATCCGCGAATTCGGTTTGGGCTTCATCAGCTCATCGACTTGGGACCCCGTCAACGATCAGTTTGGGGCCTGGCCCGCGATCTTCGGGACCCTGCTCACGTCGTTCATTGCGCTCTTGCTGGCGGTGCCCCTCTCGCTCGGCGTGGCGATCTACCTCACCGAGTTCGCCCCGGGGCGAATCCGGCGCCCCATCGCGATGCTGATCGAGTTGTTGGCCGCCATTCCGAGCGTGGTCTACGGGCTGTGGGGGATCTTCGTGCTGATCCCGTTCCTGCAGGCCGGCATCTACCCCTGGTTGGAAACGCACCTCGGATTCCTGCCGCTCTTCC
>JAHEFN010000080.1 GCA_024640185.1 Gemmatimonadota bacterium
CCGTTCGGAGTTGTAGGCCAGCCACTTCCCGTCCGGGGAATAGCTCGGCCGCGTGTCATCCCTGACGTCAACCGTCAGCTGTCGCTGGCTGCCGGCGGCGAGATTGACCGCCCAGATGTCGGCTTGCCCGGTGCGCCTCGACGAGTACGCGATCTCGGACCCGTCAGGTGACCAGTCCTCGAACAATTCGACCCCCTCGGTGGTCAGCCGCCTGAGCCCCCCGGTGGCCACCTCGACCACGGCCACGAATGAACTGTCGCCGACGCGATCGGTCATGGCGATCATGGTGCCATCCGGCGACCAGAGGGGGCGGGTGACCCTTCGTGGCACGACCACGACGGGCACGCCACCGCCGGAGGCAACGGTCCGAAGGGCAATCGCCCCATCGACATCGGAGACGAAGTGGATCCGGGTACCATCGGGCGAGTACCGGAAGCCATACATCACGAGGCCGGCCTCGACCAGCGCCGTCGGCTCACCGCCCTGGGCCGGCACCGTCGACAGGACGGCCGACTGGGAGTTGAGGTCGAACGCCTGATAGAGGACCGTCGTGCCGTCAGGCGACCAACTGGGCTCGCTCACGTTGGCGGTGAACGGGGTGACCCGTCGGGCATTTCCCCCATCGGCATCGGCGACCCAGACCGCCTCGTTGTCGGGGTTCTCGCGCCGGGTGTAGGCGATGAGGGAGCCGTCGGGCGAACGGCTCACATCGTCGTAGCCGGCCACCTCGGGGGTCAGGACCACGAGTTCCGGGAGACGGTCGGCGCCGCGCTCTGCGCAGGCGGCAACCAGAACGGCAGTGGTCAGGACCAGGGATCTCATCCGCATGCTGTTGCACTCCTTGGCCAGCTCATGAGCCGGTGGGTTCGGTCTGCTCGGTCAGTGCGGTTCCGAGTTCGGTGGCGATTGCCTGCACCAGGGCGCCCTGGGCGCCGAGCACGTCCGACACGTCGCGCTCGTAGCTGCCCGTCCAGAGGTACCGGAGGGTCGTCGGTTCCACCAATTGCACGTTGATGCGCATCACGGTGCCGGAGCGGAAGATGGTGCCTTCCATCACGGCCTGGACCTTGAGCAGTGTGGCGATCTCCTCGGTCGTCTCGTCGCCGCTGCTCACGCGGAGCACGCCGTTGCGGGAGACCACCCCGACGACGCCCTCACGGGCGATCGCCGAGATCAGCGCGTCATGAAGCGTGCTGACGAAGAGGGTGTCCCTCCCCGAGAGGTCCATCATCGGCAACACCGCGATCTGTTCGATGGCCGCCGCATCGCCGCCACGCGTTCCCCCGAATGCCAGCCACCCACCGATCCCCACCGCGGCCGCGATGAGCACGCCAAGCACCGCCAGGAGGGTGCGTCGCGCACCCCGCGCCGGTGCCACCGCGGCCGAGATCGGCCGCGTGTTGGTGGGGGTGAGTCCCCCACTCGGCGTCATCGCCGCCTCGAGGTACGGCATCATCTCGCCGGCGCTCTGCCAGCGATCGGCCGGCCGCTTTGCCAGGCATCGCATCACCACCGCGTCGAGCTCGACGGAGATCTGCTTGCGATACTTGCGGACGGGGTCAGGCTCCTCGGTCACGTGGGCGGCCAGCACCGCCTGCGGGGTGGCCGCCATGAAGGGCGTCCGCCCGGAGAGCAGCTCGTAGGCCATGACGCCAAGCGCATAGATGTCGGCCCGGTGGTCGACCAGGGGGTCGGCGGTGGCCTGCTCCGGGGCCATGTACGACGGTGTGCCGAGGGCGACCCCCGCCGTGGTGAGCTTGTCGCGCCCGGTCGCCTCGCTGACGGCCTTGGCCACCCCGAAGTCGGCCACCACGGCGTGGCTGCCGGCCAGCATCACGTTGTCGGGCTTGATGTCGCGGTGGACCACTCCCTGTGAGTGCGCAAAATCGAGTGCGTCGGCCACCTCACGGACGATCCGCACCGCCTCGCGCACCGGCAACTCACCCTCGCGGTCGATCCGCTCGCGGAGCGTGCTCCCCGCGATGTAGGGCATCACGTAGTACAGGAAGCCGTCGGCCTCCCCGGAGTCGAAGAGGGCGAGAATGTGGGGGTGGTTGAGGTTGGCGGCGATCCGGATCTCACGCAGGAACCGGTCGGCCCCCATCGACTGCGCGAGGTCGCTGCGCAGCACCTTGAGGGCCACCTGGCGCTGGTGTCGCACGTCGGTGGCGAGGTAGACGGTCGCCATGCCACCCTGACCGAGCTCGCGCTCGATCTCGTAGCGGCCACTGAGGCTCGCCTTCAGTTGCTCCAGGCGTTCTGACATGAGCCAGCAACAATGGGGCTCAACCGCTGCTCCCACAAGGGCCGGACCGGTGGAGCTGCCGAGGCAGCACGAGCCCGATCACGAAGGAGAGCGGCACCGGGCGAGAGGGCAGGATGGCGGGGGCTAACGGGCACCCCCGATCCTCTCCGGCTCGCCGCTCAGGCGTACCTCGATCTTCATCACCGCGTCTTCGCCGCCCGACACACGGCCATCGACCTCGAGGGTGTGGGCGCCCGGTGGCAGCACGAACACTGCGGGATCGACCGGCACCGTGCGCTTCAATCGCCAGTTCGCATCGTAGTGTTGTGCCACGTCACCGCCGTGGTAGCCGAGCACGTCACCGGGCTCGAACACCACGTCGAAGGCGAACGCCCGGATCCCGTCCACTGCACCGTGGATCCCGCTCACCCGGCCATCCCTTGCCGTGACGAGGAATGCCAGCGGCTGCTCGGCTCCCGGGTTGCTGAACTCACGTCGTGACCCGGTCGGCTCGCCGGGTTGCTTCTCGAGTCCACGGTGTTCGAAGCGATCGACGTGAACCTCGGCAAGCTCCCACGCGCCCTCAGCAACGGCCTCGAGGTGGAACTCCCGACCGGGATCGCGCATCCGCGCCTGCTGTTCGGCGGTGAACGCCCCGGCGAAACGGGCCTGCTCCCACTCACCGAGCAGCGCCAGGATCTGCTCGGCGACACCGTTCTCCGCGATGACCCCAAGCGACATGTTGAACGCGTACCCGGCATCGAACGCCGCCGAACGCGCCAGCATCCACTCGGTGTCCTCGACGGAAGTCGTCGGCGTCAGGTTGAACCACCCCAGCATCCCCGGCATGTAGTTGCGCTGGAAATACGCCTGGTTCTTCAGTCGGTATTCGGTCTGGCTCTCGCGAAAACCGGCATACCACGGCTCGCCCCAGTTCATTCGAGTGTAGAGGTGCCAGAAGTAGTGTCCCGGCCTGGAGGCGTCGGCGATGTAGTGGCTCTTGATCGCTTCATCGAGGCCGTCAAACCAGGTGGTGGTGAAGAGCGCCTCGCCGTAGTTGCCGAGGCCTGTCGAACCGTTGCCCTCGAGGCCGTCGAAGGAGATCTGCCTGAGGCGCGCCTCGTTATAGAGGTCGGCGAGGTTTTGGGCCATCTCCACCGTCAGGTCGGCGTCGCTCAGGAAGACCTTGTAGCCGTGATCGAGCAACTTGCCGATGCTGTCGCCGGCGGCATGGGCACTGGCCCGTGTTCCGTAGGCGCCACGCTCCACCTCCAGCAACTGCCACGGCGCCTCGCTCGACACAGCGCCGAATCGAATGATCTCCTCACCGATCACCGCGGCATGCAGATTGTCGGGCTGCTGCACGAAGAAGGTCGGGTCGGCAATCCCGATCGTCGACTGGCCCGCATCGATGTCGTCGGTGAGCGCACTCCGCCCCACCAGCGCCAGTCGTGGATCGGGGATCGGCGTCACGTAGGGGTCGTTGGTGGTGATGAAGTTGGAGAGGGTGTGCACGCCGAGCCGGATGCCGCGCTCCGCGGCGCGGTCGGAGAGGGCCCTCAACCCGGCGACGCCATTGGGGAACGCGGTGGCATCGAGCCGGAACGTCCCCCACGTGGCGAACGGTCCCGGGTGGTAGAGGTAGTCGAGCCCCGCCCGCTCGGTGACCGCCAGCGCCTCATCGAAGGTCGCCTCGGTGAACGGCAGGATGAGGTAGGCCGCGCTCGCCCGCGGGTTGGTCTTGACCCACTCGCCATCGAGCAGCGGATGGGGAAGCCCCTCGGCAAGCTCGATCGCGCCGATCGTCGCCAGCGCCTCGGCCTCGGCCGCCCCGAAGAGGGCGATCTTGCAGCCCACCACCCCGCCGTCGTCGTACGGCAACGCCACGAACTGCTTGCGGCCGAGGTTCTCGATCACCCGAGGGTGTGAGCGGTCGCGGCAGTAGGCCTGCAGCGAGCTTCCCTCGCGGGTCGGCCGCGCCGCCTCGACCGAATAGAGCACGCCGCGCTTCCCCTTCGACAGGTCCTCGGGATCATCCTGCTCGAAGGCGTCGAGCTGCGGGAGGTGGTCGTCGGCGTTCCACGGGTAGCCGCCGAGGGTCTTGATGTTGAGCGCCTGGATTCCGATCGCGTACCCCTCGCCCCGCACCACGCCCACCGTCTCCCCGATCGTCTCGGCGAGGCGGGTTGGATAGGGCCCCCAGACCGCCACCTCAACGGTGTCGGGATCGGAGAGCACGAGCAGTTCGAGGGTGAGATGGGTCGCGTGCCGGAGGATCCCGACCTCGGCGTAGAGAGCGCCCGGGTACTCGAGGGTCAGCCGGGTCCCGGCGTCCCGCCACGAGGCCCCGACGGGGTGGAGCATCTCGCCCGCAACCCCGAGGGCGAGAACGGGTACCCCGGACGGCGCGGTCCCGAGGAAGTCGGTGCCGGTGCGGGGGTCGACCAGCCGGGTGACGGTCCCCTCGGCCGAGACGGCCAACTCGAGGCCATCGGTCGCGAGCTTCCGGTCGCCGCTGCAGGCGGAGAGCAGCAGCAGCACGCCGGCGAGGGAGGCCAGCAGGCCGAGGAGATGGTCACCTGAATGGATGCGGAGCACACGACGTGGCATCACGCCTCGAAGATCGGGTCGTTGACGTTCGGGAGGAGTCGGAATCTACCGTGGGATCGGGCCGACCGCCGAGGTCGGGAAGGCCCGAGTATGGGAGCCGCTCAGGTCGAGGCCCCAGCCCCCGGGGCACAGACATCCGCGAGCACCTCGGTGGCCATCACGCTCACCAGGAGCAGCTCCTCGGGGCGGTCGAGCAGCTGCTGGCTCCAATCGGTGAAGCCACCCAACGCCACCCGATGCTCCACCTCGTCGCGATCCTCGACGGTGATGGCAAAGCCGACCGGGGCATAGAAGCCGCGGCCGACCCGACGCTCCTGCTCGGTCAGGATACGCACCGCCGGGAAGGCGGCCGTGAGCGGTTCGACCACGTCCCAACGCAGCGTCTCGTCGAGGTCACGGATTGCCTCGTGATAGAGTGTGACACTCGCCAGGCCGATCGCGAGGCCTGCACGTGGTGCCGCGGCGAGCAGGCCGAGGTGCACCGACAGTTGCTCGACCAGCGCCGTGGTCTCGAAGGTCAGTGGCTCGGCACTCGCCTCCCCGGCGGTGCAGAGCGCGAAGACCTGGCTGTGGCCGGTGCTCCGGAGCGGGGCCGAGAACGGCAGGTGCATCTCGCGATGCAGCGTGCTCAGCCGGACGGTGCACGCGGCTTCGGTCTGGTGGGCATCGTGCCGACGTGCCGCCGCCTCGAGCGCCAGCACCGCGCGGCAGTCGGAGACCACCTCGCTGCGGCCCGCGGCACCCCAGGCGGCCCCGGGATCGACGGTCGTGAGCGACGAGATCGCCCCGAGCGGACAGATCGGCGATATCGCCACCGGAGCGAATCGCGAGTGAGCGGCCTGCGTGGCGAGCTGGTCGAGGAGGGCGAGTGCCGTGGCATTGGTGGCAGAAGGCTCGACGTGCGGATCATTGCAGTAGCGGGCAAACACGTCGCCCGGGGTCTCGCGCCGCGCCCTGCGTCGGTGGGTCTCGAAGAGCACCGCATCGAGGTCGGCGGGTGAGAGTCGGTCGGCCAGGATCTCGATCAGGTCGGGAACCCCGGCGTTGCGCAGGACATCAACCAGCCGGTGTTCCGCCACCACGAGGAGCCTCCGGCTTGGGGGAGCCCCCGCCAGCGCCACCCGGGATTCCGAGTGGACACTGGACGAGGGTTGTTGCACTGCAGTTGCTGACAAATCGCTAGTACTTGACCTGGATGTTGCCGGCCTCGATACCGAGACTGAACGCGTTGGCCACCGCCGGCACAAAGCCAAATCCTGCTGGGTTGTTGCAGATGGCCCTGACTACAGGAACAAGGGTGTGGACCGCGCCGGTCATGCGATCGTCGGGGGCGCCGGCACCCTCACCGTTGTCCTGCACCGCAAAGAAGAAGGCGTGGTTATCCGGCGTAGCGGCAGGCAGGCCGAGAACCGGCGACGAGAACACCTCTGAGATGCGCTTGGTCGACTCAAAGCCGAGGATCACCCAGCCGTCACCAGCATCTGCCATGCAGATGGCATCGCCGTGCTGGATGATCCCGCCCTGGGTGCGCTGGTTGTACTGGGCGTGACCTTGGACACTGCCATCGAGTCGCTGGGTCGCGGTGAACGACATCGTCCGCCAGCCGACCTCCGAGGCTCCGAGCGGGAGCGGCGTGGTGACATGCCCCGAACCGCTTGCCCGGAGCACGACCGGGTTGGCGCCGCCGGCGCTGGCATTGGCGGTGAGGTTCGAAACGGGGTCCTGCTCGCCGCAGGCGGCGAGAAGGGAGAAAGTCGCCAGCGTGGCGATCAGGGTCCTGCTGTTCAAATTCAACATGAGTTCCTCCGGGGGAGAGCGATTGCCCCGCGACAGCCGCGAGGTATGTTGATTCCTACAGGCTCCAGTCTGATCGGCCTGCGTTCCCCCACTGTTCCCCAGCCGTTCCCCGGCCGTTCCGACATCCCCCGACGAGGAGACCGAGTGCTGAGACTCGAAGCACTGGGCCCCCTCGACCTTCGTGATGAGGGGGGAGAGCCCGTCGAAGCCCTCCTTCGGCAGCCAAAACGACTGGCCCTTCTCATCTACTTGGCGCTCGACGAGCCCACGGGCTTCCACCGGCGGGACAGCATCCTGTTGCTCTTCTGGCCCGACCGCACGGCCTCCCGCGCCCGGGCCGCGCTCCGGAAGTCACTCCATGTGCTCCGCGGCGCACTCGGCGACGACGTCCTGGTCACACGGGGCGATGACGAGGTGGGGATCGACTGGCAACATCTGAGTTGCGACGCGATCGAGTTCAAGGCTGCCCTGGCGGACGGACGCACATTGGAGGCGCTCGAGCTCTACCAAGCCGACCTGCTGACGGGCTTCCACCTGAATGACGCCTCCCCCGAATGGGAGCAGTGGCTCGATGGTCGGCGGACGACGTTCCGCACCCTGGCGGCCGAAGCGGCTTGGACCCATGCCAGCACCCTTGCCGAGGCGGGTCAGGTGACGGAAGGGATCAAGTGGGCTCGGTGGGCCTGCGCCCGCACCCCGGACGATGAGCCCGCCGTGCGGCGACTGCTCGGCCTGCTCGGCGACCTCGGCGACCGGGCCGGCGCGCTGCACTTCTACGATGCGTTCCGCACCCGGCTCCGGGCCGACTACGGCGGGACCCCCGCGCCCGAGACGCAGGAGTTGATGCGGGAGATCCGGGCGCGGACCGCGAGCGACATTCCGGGCCTGCCCCCGCCAGATCAAATCGTCGAGGTGCTCGCGCCACCGGAGCCGATCCGCGAGCGGCGGCGACCCGCTCCGACGCCAGCCGCCACATCCGAGGTCACACCACGACCGGCGTCCTCACGACCGTGGCGCCGTGGGCGCCTCGCCGTGGCGGCGGCCGCCGTCCTGGCGACCGCGCTGTTCCTCTGGCGCGGGGCACTGGAAGTCCCGATCGCGCCTGACCTCGTGGCGGTGTCGCCGTTCCGGGTCCTGACGCCCGGGCTCGAGGTCTGGCGGGAAGGTGCCGTCGACCTCCTCACACGCAACTTCGATGGCGCGGGGCCGCTCCGGGCGGTGCCACCGGCCAAGGTGATCGCACTGACCCCGGGTGAGAGTTCAGGTCCCGGGTCGGCCGACAACCTCGGCGAGCAGACCGGCGCTGGTCTGGTGGTCTTCGGTTCCGTCCTGGGGTTCGCCGGCGACTCGGTCCGAGTCACTGCTGGCGTCCTCGACCGGAACGACGGCCGGACCCTGAGTGCCGTCGAGGTCGACGGCTCAGCCGACCGGATGAACGTCGTCATCGATTCCCTCACCCGGGCCCTGCTGCGGTCGATCGGCACGGTACGCCGGATCGGCTCGACCAGGGTCGCCAGCATTGGGTCCAGCTCGGTCCCGGCACTGAAGGCCTTTCTCGCCGGCGAACAATTCCGTCGGCGCACCGCCTGGGACTCGGCCCGGGCGCACTACGAGGCGGCCGTGGCCCTCGACACGGCGTTCGCGATGGGATGGCTGCGCCTCGGCGAGGTCAACGCGATGACCCGCTGGCCCCTCCCGCTGCCGGGGGGACCAAGCAACGCCACTGGGGTGCTGCAACTGGCCCGTGCCGGCCGGTTCAACCGCGGCCTCTCCCAGCGGGACTCGCTGCAGGTGGTGGCCCTGTCGTCACTCGCGGAATGGTTCCTCCGTGGCAAACCGGACCACCTCGCGGCACTCGCCCATCAGGCGGCGCTCGCCGCCACCGTCGAGTTCCCCAACGACGCCGAGTCTTGGGGCGTCCTCGGCGCCGTGGAGGCGAACCTGGAGGAAGCGGCCGTCACTACCGATCCCGGAGTGATGGCCGTCCTCGAGCGGTCGATGGCCCTCGATTCGGGGTTCGCACTCCCGGTCCGGCTGGCGCTCGACGTGGCCGGCAACCTGGGTGACCCAGCAACGATGCACCGGCTGGCGACGCGCTACCGCACCCTCGATTCCGACCCGGCCAGTCGCGCGGTGCCGACCGCCATCGCGACACTGTTCGACCCCGTCGGCACCGCGGCGACCCGGCAGGCGATGCTCGACACCGCAGCAATCGAGGTGCTCTGGCCTGCCTACTACACCACCTAC
>JAHEFN010000081.1 GCA_024640185.1 Gemmatimonadota bacterium
GGTGACGGTGGCCCGGTAGTCGGTGCTGAGCAGCACGCGGCGCGGCGCAGCGGGCGGGGTGACCTCCGCGCCAACGGACGGCGCTGGTGGTGACGGTCGGGGTGGGGGGCCAGCGCTGCAGCCCGTCAGGGCGAGGAGGGCGCCGAGCGTCAGGGTGGGGAATCGGGGCATCATCATTGGCGACCGTGTGGGGAAACGAGAAGCGAGGGGCCTGAGGAGGATAGCCCGGGAATCCTCCCCCGGGCACCTTCGCCTCTGGCCCCTCGCTCTGCGTTCCTGCCGGTGGTGCGGCGCCGGGTCAGGGAATCTCGACCACCGTGGCGGAGGTGGTGACCTGAACCGCGATCGGCTCGGGTGCCTGCATGGTGATGATGAGCAGGTCCTGACTGCTCTCCAGGACCGCCTTGGTGGCTGGCCCGCCGACCACCGAGGTCAGGGTCCAGGTGTTGGTCACCTCACCGCTGATCTGGTTGCCGGCCTGTTCGCCGCTCACGGTGCCGGCGCCCTCACCGGTCAGCTGAAGCTCGTCGCCTGTCATCCCGGTCACCGTCCAGTTGACGATCGACTGGGCGTTCATGGTTGACTGGTCGTTCGAGGTGACCGTGCTGATGGTGTCGGCCCAGGTCTTGGCCCCGTCGCGCACGCCGGCGAAGACCGCCGACACGAACGGCATCGCCAGCGCCATCGCCGGATTGCCCGACACCGACGGGGTGGGCGTGCCCTCGACCTTGCCGTCCTTGATGTAGGCGTGGATGTACTCGCCCTTGAGCCCATCGGCGACCGACTGCGAGAACTGCATCGCGGCCTGTCCCGTCGCCGTCACCATCATCGAGTCGATCACCGCATGGGCCAGCTGGCCGTCGGTGGTGTCGCTCGTCGTCAGGGTGAAGAAGACGGTCCCGTTGATGTCCGAGGTCTGCTCGCCCATCCCCATCGCGGAGAGATCGAGCACCTGGCTGATCATGACGTCCATCTTGTAGCGCTGCGGCGCCTCCGGCCCGGTGGGTCCGGCAACGAGTGTGAGCAGCGCGAGCATTCCCGAAACCATCGATCACTCCCTTGGAAAGTGGCTGGTGCCGTGTCGGGCACCATGTCGTGTCCAGCATGCCGCCCCCGGCTCGACCGGGGGCGGAAGGGTCAGACCGTAAGCCGAGTCTTGTTCCCCCGCCGAGGCGGGAGGACGATCATCTCTCTAGGACGGCTGTCGCCAGCCGCCTCCAGCAGCCTACCCGCGACTCAGACGGTGCGGGCCGCACCTCGTCGCCTATTTGGCCTTGCTCCGATCGGGGGTTGCCGTGCCCCCTTCCTTGCGGTCGGGGCGGTGGGCTCTTACCCCACCGTTTCACCCTTGCCTGTGCCCTCGCGGGCCATCGGCGGTCTGTTCTCTGCTGCCCTGTCCGTCGCCTTGCGGCGCCCAGGCGTTACCTGGCGATCTGCCCTGTGGAGCTCGGACTTTCCTCGCCCGGGTCGCCCCGGCCGCGATCGTCACGTCTGACCCAACGCCCGCAATCTAGCAGCCAGCCGACCCTACGCGTGATCTGGACCCTCTGTGTCAGCGGTCGTGGTGGTCCCTGGTTGTGGCTCGGTTGATCCTGCCACGGCAGGCTCGGGGCCCCTGACCCCCCGACCCGGAGCCCGCCATGCCGCCGCCCGACCGTCCCACCATCGCCGCCGTCCTCGACCCCGCCGAACGTCTCCGTGTCGAGGCGGTGGGCAATGGCTGTTTTGCCCTGGTCCACCGCGAGACCGTCCGCGATGCGATCCGGGTGGTCCGCGAGCGGCCCGTCCGGGCGATGCTCGTCTCGCTCTCGCGGTGCTCGGTTGAGGCCCGGGCCCAGCTCGAGCAGTTCTCCCGGCGCTTTCCTGCAGTTCCCACGGTGGCCCTGGTGACCCACCGGGATGCCGGTCACGCCGAGGCCCTCCTGCGGCTCGGCGCCACCGGCGTCCGGCAGGTGGTCGACACCAGCGACCAGAACGACACCCGGGGGTGGCGGCGGCTCCGGGAGCTCCTCGGCGCCCCGCAGGCCGATCGCTCCCTGGCGATCCTCACCCCGATCTATGCCACGACGGGCCCGATCGGCGCCGGGGCCCGGCGGTTCTGGGAGGAACTGGTGCGACACTCGCCCGAGAGCACCACCGTGCGGGCCATCGCCCTGCGACTCGGCGTCACCCCCTCGACGATGGTCTCCCGCTTCGTCCGTTCGGGGCTGCCCTCGCCCAAGGACCACTTGGTGGCGGTCCGGCTCTGTCACGCCGCGCGGCTCTTTGATGAGGGCGACCTCACCATCGCGGACGTCGCCTACCGATTGGAGTTCGCTTCGCCACAATCGTTCGGCCGGCATTTGCGTGGGGTCATGGGGATCACCCCGACCGAGTTCCGCAGCCGCTATCCGTTCAGCATGGTGCTGGAGCGCTTCCTGGCGTCGCTGGTGCGACCGCACGCGGCGGTGTGGCGTCGATTCCGGCCGCTCGCCCCGGGCCGAGGGTGAGGTCGGCGATGACCGTTGGGTGGGTGGGCGACGGCGCGTCCGGCGATCGGTGCGGCCGCGCGGGGCTCAGAGTCCCAGGTCGGCCGCGGTGACCAGCGAGAGGACCCGGAGTCCCGCGGCTTCGATCCGCTCCCGGCCGCCGGCCTGACGGTCGAGGACGGCGAGCACGCCGAGGACGTCGCCGCCCTCGGCACGGACCGCCGCCACCGCATCGAGTGCCGACCCCCCGGAGGTGATCACATCCTCGATCACGACCACGCGGTGGCCCGGTGCAAAATTCCCCTCGATCCGCCGGCCGGTGCCGTGGTCCTTCGGCGCCTTGCGCACCGCAAAGGCATCGATCGGTGTGGCGTCATCGGCGGTGGCCGCGGCGATGGCGTAGGCCACCGGGTCGGCGCCCATGGTGAGTCCACCCACGGCATCGGGTGTCCAGCCGGCGCCGGCGATGGCGTCGCGACCCAGCCGGCCGATCAGTCGCTGGCCGGTGGCGGACATCGTGGAGGGTCGGCAGTCGATGTAGTAGGAGGACCGGGCGCCGGAGGCGAGGAGGAAGTCGCCGTGTTGCACCGAGCGGTCGTGGAGCAACGCGAGCAGGGCGTCGCGGTCGCCGCTCACAGGGTCAGCGCTTGAAGATCGACGAGAAGAAACCCTTCTTCTCGGGTTCGGCGGTGGCCGCCTCGCAGAAGGCGTTGCTGAACTGGATCACGGTCTTCCAGCGCTTGCCCGGGTCGCGTGCCAGCCCCTTCATCACCACCTCTTCGAGGCGGGGCGAGAACTTGAGGCCCTTGATGGCGGCGCTGAGCGGCGTCGGCTCCTCGGTCAACAGCTGCTGGAAGAGCTCGCGTGGGTTTTTTCCGGGGAACGGCGTCACCTCGGTCAACAGCTGGTAGGCAATGACCGCCAGGGAGTAGACGTCGGCCTGTTCGCCGACCAACTCCCCCGAGAGGGCCTCCGGGGCCACATACTGGAGGGTCCCGACGAAGAAGCCGGCCCGGGTCAGCCGCTCTTCGGCCGGCAACTCGGCGTCGCGGGCGATGCCAAAGTCCAGCAACCGCGCCTTCTGCTCCTCGGCGTCGTACATGATGTTGGCCGGCTTGAGGTCGCGGTGGATGATCCCGGCCCGATGGGCTTCCTCGAGGGCGTCACCGAGCTGGCCGACAATGATCGCCGCGACGACGGGGTCGAGGGGGCCAGAGCGGGTGATGAAGAGTTCCAGTGGCTCGCCACTGGCCCACTCGAGGGCGAGGTAGGAGACGCCGTCGGCCTCGCCGAAGTCGAAGGTCCGTACCACATTCGGGTGGACGACCCGGGCGCCGAACTCGGCCTCGCGCAGGAAGCGCTTGACCGCGATTGGGTCGGAGGCAAGGCGAGGCCTCAGCACCTTCAGCGCGACCGTGCCGCGCTCCTGGTGCTCGGCTTGGTACACCTGGGCGGTGCCGCCTTCGCCGACTTCCCGCTTGACGGTGTAGCCGGCGATCGTTTGTCCGACGAGTGGATTCTGTGCCATTGGATCGCGCAAAGGTACCGCCCGCCATGCCATCACGGCAAGGCGAACCGATTCCCCAGCTTGAGGCGTATACTCCATCATGACTACCTCCACTGGCCGCTGCCGCCTCTCCGCCCTCCTCGTGGCCGGGCTCCTGCTCGGCGGCTGCACCTCCTGGCAGCGGGTCGGCGACCCACGCACCCCGAGCGCCGAAGAGTCGCTGATGCAGCTCTTCAACCCGGGTGCCCTCTACCGGTCGCTGGGCCGGATGGTCGCCACCGGCCAGGTCCCCTTCGTCGCCACGGTGGCCTTCGTGCCCGGTGCCGGCGACTCGACCACGGCGCTGATCGGGGTCTCACTGACCAACCGGTCGTTCTCCTTCACTCGCGCGGGCGACCTCTATGAGGCTGGCTACCGGGTCGAATACGTCCTGGGCCGCCCCGGGGCCTCCCCGATCACGGTCCGCACCGAGGATGTGATTCGGGTGCCGTCGTTGCAGGAGGCGTTGCGGACCGACGAGAGCGTGCTGCTGCAACAGGAGATCATGGTGCCGCCGGGGAGCTACGACCTGACGATCCGGATCACCGATCGCGAGACGACCGCCTCCGGCGTCGCGATCGACTCGGTGGCCGTGCCGGCCTTCCCCGAGGGCTCCTTCACCGCACCGATCCTGGTCTACGAGGTGGCAGGACGCGGCAGCCGCCGTGACCCGCTCGACATCGTCCTCAATCCGCGGGGCTCGCTGGCATACGGTGGCGACACCCTGCTGATCTATCTCGAAGGGGTCGGCTACCGGGGGCCGGCGACGGTCCCGGTCCAGGTCCGCGACGAATTCGACTCGGTGATCGTCACGACCGAGGTCCGCTTCACCGGCAGCCGCGAGGTGGAATCCCAGATTCTCCGCATCGCCCCAGACTCCTCACCGCTCGGCCAGTTGCAGGTGATTGTCGGTGACGATGGCGCCACGAAGTCCTCGTCCGGGGTGGTCTCCTTCAGCGGCGACTGGGTGATCACCAACTTCGACGACCTGCTCTCGCTGTTGCGGTACTTCGGCGAAGGCAACCGACTCGGCCAGATGCGTGACGCCTCGCCTTCGGCACGCGCCGACCTCTGGCGAGACTTCTACCGGGTCACCGACCCCAACCGGCAGACGCCCGAGAACGAGCGCCTCGACAGCTACTTCTCGCGGCTGGCGCTCGCCAACACGCAATTCCGGGATGAGGGCATCGCCGGCTGGCGCACCGACCGCGGCGAGGTGTTCATCACCTTCGGTCCGCCCGACCAGCTCTACAACGCCACCCCGACGTCGCAGGGCCGCTTCGTGATCTGGGCCTACAACGACCTGCGGACCGAACTCACCTTCCAGGACCTCAGCGGGTTCGGACGGTACCGGCTGACCACCGAGTCCCGCAGCGAGTTCGAACGGGTCAAGGGTCGCGTTCAGGTCGTGGCACCGGAGATGTAGGCCGGAGAGCGGAGCACACGGCACGACGGAGGCCGGCACCCCCATGGGGGTGTCGGCCTCTGCCTCAGGGGCCCCTCTGGCCTCTGCCCTCCGGTCTCGGATCTCTGCGTCAGTTCTCCGGCAGCAGCACCACCCGCGCCATCCGCTCCATCGCGAACACCTCGACCGCCTGTCGCCGCACCGCCTCGGCGGTGATCCCATCGAGACGTGCCTGCCAGTCGACGATCGAGGTGAACGACTCACCGGTTTGCACCCGCCCCACCAGGAGCTGGCTCCAGGCGGCATTGCTCTCGAGCTGCTGTTCGGTGACCCGACGCTGCTGCTCGATCGCGTTGTCGAGTTCCTCCGCCGAGGGACCCGCGGTCTGCAGGTGATGGATCGTGGCTGCCGCGGCGAGCCACATGCTGTCGGCCTGCTCGGGGGTCGAGGTGAAGATCACCGTGGCACTGTACCCGGCTCGCGGAAGGCTGGTGACCGACGCGCTGGCTTGGGCGCCATAGGTGCCACCCATCGCCTCGCGCAGCTGTTCGATCAACTCGGTCTGCAGGATCGAGGCGGCGATCGTGGCGGTTGCCCGGGTCATGAGGTCGGTGGCCGGCGCCGGTCCGTTGAAGAGCAGGGCGGTGGTGCTCACCGGCTCCTGTCCCTTTCGCACGATCGTGGTGCTGCTGTCGGGAAGGAACGGTGGCGAGACGTCGCGCCACATCGGTGCCGCCCCGCCGGCCGGCAGGGCCGCAAGCCACCCGGTCACCAGGGGGCGGAAGGTGGCGAGGTCGATGTTGCCGACGAAGACGAAGGTGAAGCCACTCAGGTCGCGGAACCGATCGGCAAAGAGCTGGTAGGCACGGCGGGGCTCGAGCGACTCGAATCGCGCCATGTCGATCGGTCGCTCGCGCGAGGACCCTTGACCGAGGATCAGGGTGATGGTGTCGGAAAAGGCCGTCTGGGGTGCGCGGTCCCGGTTGGCGAACATTGGGGTAAGCCGAGCCAGGAAGCCGGCCACGGCACTCGAGTCGAACCGCGGCGCGGTGGCGTTGAGCCAGAGCAACTCGAAGAAGGTCTCGAGGTCCTCGGGGGTGGTGCGTCCCGAGAACCGTTCGTCGAGTCCGGTGAGCGAGGCACTGACGGAGGCGACCTTGCCGGCCAGCTTCTTGGCGAGGGCCGGGGGGTCGAAGGCCCCGACCCCGCTCTGGCCGACGGCGGCGCTGCCGAAGCCCGCCTGGAACTCGTCGTCCGGCGAGAGCAGGGAGGTGCCGCCGGGGCGGAAGGCGCTCATCACGATCTCGTCGGCCTTGAAGTCGGTCGGCTTGACCAACACCCGGATGCCGTTGCTGAGCCGCCACTCGGTGACGCCGACGGCGGCATGCTCCGTGGTCTCGACCACCCGCCCTGGCGTTGGTCGGTCGGCCACCAACGGCCCCTCGACGACCACATCGTCCCACGGCGCCACGGTGGCGGTGTCGGTCCGGGCCAGGATGGCGACCATCTCCGCTTCGGTGGGCAGTGCTTGCCCCTCGCGCTCGGGGGCCCGGAGGGCAATGAATCGGTCGTCGCCGGTGGCCATCTCGCGGACCAGGCCATTGACGTCATCCAGGGTGATCGTCGGGAGCAGCTCCATCGCCAGGGCATGGCGGTCGGCCGCCGAGACCGGGACGGCGCCGTCGATGAAGGCGGCGGCGTACCGGCCGACGAGCGCCGAGGAAGGGGTGTTGTCGGCCTCGCGGGCGGCGCGATCGCGACCCCGGAGCAGGTCGGCCTTGGCGCGTTCGAGTTCTCCCGCGCCAACCCCGTGGGCGGCGAGGCGACGGAGTTCGAGGAGGACGGCCTCGAAGGCCTCGGCCAACTGACCGTCCTTGGCGCTCGCCGTGAGGGCGAAGACCCCGATGTCACGCACCAGCGCGCTGGGGCCGAAGAAGGCGAACGAGAAGGGGGCGTTGGCGTCGCGGCTGACCGTCTCGAGTCGCTCGCCGGCGATGGTCGAGACCAAGGAGGCGACCAGCGCCTGTCGCTCGTCGGCCACCGTGCGGGACTGGACGCTGGGACGCCGGACCAGCAACTGCACCGTCTCTCCGGTCAGTTCCGCGTCGGTCACCGAGGAGAAGCGCACGCCAGGCTGTTCGGGGACGGCGGCAATGATCCGCTCCCGCGCGGGGGACGGGTTGCTGAGCGTGCCGAAGCGTGAACGGATCAGCGCCTCGACCGAGTCGGCCGGGAAGTCGCCGACCGCCACCACGCCCATCAGGTCGGGGCGATACCAGTCGCGGTAGAAGCGCCGGAGCGGCCCCGGCTCCGCGTGGGCGATGATGGCGGTGTCGCCAATCGGCAGGCGGTCAGCGTAGCGCGATCCCCGGAAGAGCACCGGAAACTCTTGCTGGCGGACCCGCGACCCGGCCCCCAACCCGCTGCGCCATTCCGCCATCACCACGCCGCGCTCGCCGACGACCTGCAGCGAGTCGTTGAGCACCTCGCCCGCCCACTCGCGGAGGACGTCGAAGGCCAGGGTCACCAGTTCCGGCTTGTCGCTCGGCACCGGCAGGATGTAGACCGTCTCGTCGAACGAGGTGTAGGCGTTGAGGTCGGCACCAAAGCGCACCCCGATCGATTCGAGGATCTTGATCAAGTCGTTCTTGGCGTAGGAGGTGGTGCCGTTGAACGCCATGTGTTCGAGGAAATGGGCCAGCCCGCGCTGGTCGTCATCCTCGAGGATCGAGCCGGCCCGGACGATCAGCCGGAGTTCGATCCGGTCCTTCGGTTCGGTGTTCTCGCGGATCCAGTAGCGGAGGCCGTTGTCGAGCTGGCCGACCCTGACATCGGGGTCATGGGGGAGCGGGGTGGTCTGGGCGATGATCGGGGCGGTCACGACCAGCGCGGCGAGGGCGAGGAGTGAGGATCTCATGACCGGAATCCTAGTCGCGGGGGACCGGGGAGCCCCCTCCAGCCCCCCGAGGGCCAGCGACTAACTTCTCCCCATGCCCCACACCCCCCCACGCCTCTTCCTCGTCGACGGCTACGCCCTGATCTACCGGGCCTTCTTTGCCCTGATTTCCAGGCCGCTGCGCACCTCGAAGGGGGAGAACACCTCCGCCGCCTGGGGGGTGACCAACTTCCTGCTGCGGCTGCTGCAGCAGCACCGCCCCGACTACCTGGTCTGGGTCAACGACGCCGGCGACTCGTTCCGGACCGAGGCCTACCCCGAGTACAAGTCGACTCGCGAGAAGCTCGACGATGAACTGCAGGCCGACTTCGACACCGCGGTCGAACGGATCCGGGCCTTGCTGGCCGCCTTCCGGATCCCGCTGGTGGAGGTCGACGGTTACGAGGCCGATGACGTGATCGGCACCCTGGCGCTGAAGGGCGCCGGGCAGGGGCTGCAGAGCGTGATCGTGTCGGGCGACAAGGACTTCTACCAGTTGATCGGGCCCCGGGTGGCGCTGC
>JAHEFN010000082.1 GCA_024640185.1 Gemmatimonadota bacterium
CGGATCATGGGGCCGAGAGAGTCCCAGATGATCCGCTTCGAGGAGGTGACGGCTGGGGGCGCAGTGCAGGCCGTCGCCATGGGGTCGGTGGTCGTGATCCTGGTGACGCTCTTCGCCTGGCCGTGGCTCGCCAAGCGCTCCCTCGGCTGGCGCGAGGTGGAGCCGGAGTAGGGCCGACGGGTCGGATCCGGGCGCCGGTCCTTGCGCAGGTTGCGGTCGGAAGAAGATTGGAAGACGCCCGGACCAGCCGATACGGCTACCCTCCGAAGGCTGGGTGCCGGCTTCGTTGCCTTCCGTTCATGAGTGGCTGGACCCTTGATCCCCAACCCTGAGAACCGAGCCCCCGATGGCCAGTCCCAACGAGATTCGCACCAAGGTCGAAGCAAAGGTCGCAGGAGTCGTCAACGCGCCAGCCACCGGCTGCGGCACCGCCACCACCAAGGTGCGCCTCAAGCCTGACCTCGAGTGCGTCATTGAGGATGGACCATGGACGCTCACTGCCGGGATGAGTCCGGTCTGGGGTGGCAACAACGCTGGTCCCAACCCCGGCATCTTGGGCCGGGGCGCCTTCGGCAGCTGCCTCGCGATCGGGTACGCGATCTGGGCGGCGCGGCTCGGTGTGCAGATCGACGAGCTCGAGATCACCGTCCAGGGTGACTACGATGCGCGCGGTGAACTCGGCATCTCCGACGAGGTGCCACCGGGCTACCTCCAGATGCGCTACCATGTGACCGTGACAAGCCCAGCGTCGGAGGCCGACGTCATGCGGGTGCTTGATGCGGCCGACAAGGCCTCGCCCTACCTGGATGTCCACGTCCGGCCCCACGACGTCCGGCGCGAGGTGACGGTCGTTTCGCCATCGACCGGGTCGACCTGAGCCGCGGCGCGGGGTCCATGGCCAACGTCACCGTCCTGGTCATGCACATGGACGGTGTCCTCTGCCGCTACCGGGTCGAACGCCGGCGGGAACGGCTCCCGATGGGGGTCCTCCTCATCGACGACAAGGTCGAGAACGTCACCGGTGCACGGGAGGCCGGGCTTCAGGCGGCGCAGGCGAGCGGCTCGGCGCAGGTGCGCGCGGCGATGGATGACGCCGGAGGTCGATGACCCGCCGCCGAGTCGCATGGCAGTTGGCGGCTCCGATCACTCCGTCCCGACCCCACCCCCCGACCGCACCACCCCCCCGAGTCCCATCCGCTCCAGCAGGGCTTGGAACCTCGGCTCGGCACGGATCCCGTCGAATCCGGTGCCGACCGCCAGGAGTGTCATGAACGAGCCACGTTCGGCATGGGCCGCCTCGAGCCAGTCGAGGGCCGCCTCGCTGTCGCCGAGGGCGGCGCAGGCCATCGCGACGTGGAACCCGAGCGCGGCATGCGCGGTGATGCTGTCCAGCAGTGGTGCCAGCACCCGCCGCGCCCGGCGGGTCTCCCCCACCCTGGCGAGCACATAGGCGAGTTGGGCCTCGTCTCGCGGGCCGCTGAGTTCGGCGGCTCGTTCCATCGCGGCAATCGCCTCCGCCGCCATCCCCTTCTGGAGGTAGGCGTGGCCAAGGAGTTGGAGGGCAAGGTCGCGCCGTGGGTCGAGCTCCACCTCGGTGCGGAGGACCGGGATCGCGAGGTCCGGTTCGCCGAGGTCGACGTGGATCCGACCGCTCAGCATCCCCACCGGCGCGACAGGGTCGATCGTGCGTGCCGCCTCGAGCTGCCCGAGTGCGTCGGTCGATCGCCCGAGGGCATGCAGGTGCGAGGCGAAGTACATCCGGGCCGCCGGGTATCGCGGATTGAGCGCGATCGCATGCTCGAGCGCCCGACCGGCTGCATCCCAGTCCCACGCATAGGCGTACAGCAGGTGTCCCAGGGCCGCGTGGCCCTCGGGCAGCGCCGGGTCGAGGGCGATCGCCCGCTCGGCCGCCGTCCTGGCGCGCGGGAAGATCTCGTGAGGTCGCGCGTGGCCGAAGATCCCGAGCAGCGTGCAGGTGTCCGCGATGCCGGCGTGGGCAATCGTGAATTCGGGATCGAGGCGGACGGCCTCCTCGAAGAGCTCGAGTGCGCCGCGCAGCGCGTCCCGCTGGCGGGTGGCGTAGAGGAAGCGTCCCTTGAGGTAGAGTTCCCACGCCCGGCCCTGTCCCCTGCCCCGGGTGGCCGGAAGGTCGCCGCCGGTCGCTCGACCCTCGATGATCGCGTCGAGCTGCCCGAGGACCGCGCCGGCGTCCGATGGGCGGTCGGCGGGGCGCTTGGCGAGGAGGTGGTGGATGAGGACCGAGAGGGCCAGTGGCGTGCCCGGCTGCCGCGTCACCAGTGGCTCGGGGGTCTCGGCCAGGTGGGCCGCCAGCAGTTCCTGGGTCGTGCGACCGGCGAAGGGGTGGCTGCCACCCAGCAGCTCGTAGGCGACGACCCCGAAGGCGTAGAGGTCGGCACGGTGATCGACCGAGTCGCCCTCGCTGATCTGCTCCGGGGCGATGTAGGCGGGTGTCCCCAGCACCAGCCCAGCCGCCGTCGTCTGCTGGCTGACGGTCGTGTCGCCCTCGCTGGCGGCGGCCAACGCCTTGGCCACACCGAAGTCGCTCACCAGGGCGTCTCCCTCGGCATTGAGGAGGATGTTGCCCGGCTTGATGTCGCGGTGGATGATGCCGTGGCGGTGCGAGTGCGCCAGGGCACGCGCAACGTCGCGCAGGATCCGCACGGCCTCGGGTGCGGGGAGGCGACCGCGCCGCCGCACGAGGTCGCGCAGGCTCTCGCCCGACGCGTAAGGCGTGATGTAGTAGAGCATGCCCTCGACCGCGCCGGAATCGTGGAGCGGGAGGATGTTGGGGTGGGAGAGCCGCGCCGCGATGGCGATCTCGCGTTGGAAGCGGAGCATCCCCGAGGACGAGGCCGCCTCGGAGAGCATCTCCTGTCGGTAGACCTTGAGCGCGACCGGCCTGCCGTGGCGCTCGTCGCGGGCGAGGTAGACGGTCGCCATCCCCCCCCGTCCGAGTTCCCGCTCGATGGTGTACCGCTCCGCGAGGGCGGTGCGGAGCACCTCGGGTACCCGGTGGGCGTCCTCGGCAAGGTCGGCCAGCATCGGGGCGGCGAAGCGCTCCGCCGGGAGCTCGAGGAACGACCCGTCCTCGGCTCGTTCGCAGGCGCCGAGCCACCGGGCCGCCCTCTCGAGGACAATCGGGGCCAGCCCCCGCGACTCCAGCCAGGTCCGTCGCTCCCCTCGCGGCAGTTCGAGGGCGTCGGTGACGACCTGCTTGATGGCGTCCCAGTCGGGGTCAGTCACCGGCACCATGGAGCTCGTCGTAGAGCCAGCCGCGCGCGGCCGCCCAGCTCCGCGCCACCGTCCGTCGCGAGACGCCGAGGGCGGTCGCCACCTCCTCCTCGGTCAGGCCGCCGAAGAAGCGATACTCGACCACCCGGGCCAGCGACGGGTCGAAGTCGGCGAGGCGCTCGAGGGCCTCGTCAAGGGCCAGCAGGGACTCGGCCCGGTCGACCGAGGGGAGCGCAAGGCTGTCGAGCGCCACCCGGACCGCCGGTGTCCCCTCGGGACTGCCACCCCGACGCACGGCCCGGTGACGACGGGCGTGGTCGATGAGCACCCGCCGCATCGCGCCGGAGGCGACGGCGAAGAAGTGGACCCGGTCCTGCCAATCGGTACGGGTCTGGTCGACCAGCCGGAGGTAGGCCTCGTGCACCAGGGCGGTGGTGGTGAGGGTGTGGCCGGTCTCCTCGCGCCCGAGCTGCCGCCGGGCGACCCGGCGCAGCTGGTCGTAGACCAACGGCAGGAGGCGCTCCATCGCCTCGGGCGAGCCACCGCGCAGCGCGAGGAGGGCCTCGGTGACCTCCGCGTTGCCGTCGTCATCACCCACGGCGGAGCCCTCCCCGGTGGTCCCGGTTGGCACGGTCAGCCTCGTTCCTGCGCGTGTAGGAGATGGAGGGAGGCGCTCCCGTTCGCCCTGGTTCGGCTACTGGGTGTGCCGTTCCTGCAAGACCCGACCCAAGAGTACACGTCCACCCGGCATCCCGCGATGGCCGACACGTCGTACGCACAACCTCTGGCACGGAGCACCCCATGCGTCCCATCCGCGACCTCCTCCCCGTCTTGGCGCTGGTCGCCCTGACCTCTGGCTGCGGTTCGGGTGGGTCCCTCACCGACCCCCCAGTCGAGGGGCTCCGCATCTCGCTCGCCTCCCGGTCCGGCGACGGACAGGAAGGGATGACCGGACGGTCGCTCGCCCTTCCGCTCCGAGTACTGGTGACTCGAGAAGGCCGCCCGGCCGCCGGGGTCGCGATTGCCTGGATGACCGATGCCGGTGTCCTTGCCGGGGAGGAGCTGACCGATGCGGACGGCATCGCCAGTGCCCGGTGGACGCTGCCGCTCGCGGCGGGTGGATCCCTCGGAGCCTGGGCCATCCTGTCGGCCGACCCCAGCAGGCTCGTCGCCTTCCGGGCGCGCGCCAGCTACCCGTCGCTCACCCGGCTCGGCGGCGAGGGACAAGGTGGCGAGGTAGGGACCCTCCTTGCCGCTCCGCTCCGGGTGCTGGTCACTTGGCGCGACCTCCCGGTCGTCGGCGACACGCTGCGCTTCGACGACCCCGGCGTGCGCAGCGTCGTGGCGGTGACCGGCGCCGACGGTGTGGCGAGCGCGCCGTGGGTGCTGGGACCCGTCGCCGGGGAGCGCATCGTGCGAGCCCGCCCGCTCGGGACGTCCAGCGGTCGCCCCCAGGTGACCTTCCCACTTCACGCGGCACCGGGGCCGGTCGTGCTGTACCAGTGGTCCTCATCGCCTCCCGGCGCCCCGCCGTCGCTCTGGGGTCGGTTGCCGCTTCGGGAGCAGGACTACTATCTCAGTTCGGGACTGTGGGTGCTCGACGCCTACGGCAACCCGGTTCCCCGGGTGAATGTCGGGTGGCGGGCTCGCTGGCCCGATGGGGACTTGACGCTGCCACCGTCGGTCGCGGACGAGGATGGCCTCGCCCTGATTGACGTCGTCCTCCCCGGGGCGCAGCTCACCGGCGACTTCATCCTCGAGGCATCAATTGAAGGGCGGCCGCTGGCCGAGGCCGACTACCTGGCCGTGGACTTCCTCTTCCGGGTCGGCCCGTGGGGTGCGGATGTGGCCCCCACACAGCAGACGGTGCGGGCCGGCACGACGGTTCGGTGGGGCAACCTCTCGGGCTCCGATCACCTCCTCGGGCCGATGGACGACCCGGCGATCAGGCTGTCCTTCGCCGCGAACCCTCGCGGGGTGATCGAGCATCGCTTTGACGTACCCGGGACCTATACCTGGCGCTGTCACCTGCACGACCCGAGCTCGGAAGGGGCCACGACGATCGTAGTCGTGCCATGAAGGCCAGGTTGCTGCGCTCCATCGATACGCGATGCCCGGACCGACCGTATCTCCTTCACGATGGTCTCCAGCGCCGAAAGTCCCAGGGATGCACGAGGGGGCTCCCTCGGGAGCCCCCTCGGCCATCCAGCCCTCCGACGCCCTAGCTCGAGACGGCGGCCTTCCGCTCCTCGCCGCCCCCGAGCGCCTCGCCCACGATCCGCTGTTGCTCAAGGTTGTGCGCCGCCGGATACCCCTCGGCCGGCGAGGCGCGCTCGGGCCGCCCGGCATAGCGCAGCGTGACCCCGTCCGGCAGCAGCTCCCGGAGGCGGGGCTCCATGTAACTCCACGCCCCCATGTTGCGCGGCTCCTCCTGTGCCCAGACCACCTCGGTGAGCGACGGGTAGCGTGCCAGCAGTGATCGCATCTCATCGGCAGGCAGCGGGTAGAGCTGTTCGACGCGAGCGACCGGTGGCCGGCTGCCACGATCGGCAGCCTCGGCCATGATATCGTAGAAGACCTTGCCACTGCAGAGCACCAATGAGCGCGCCGCGGCGCCGTCACGATAGTCCGGATCGTCGAGCACCGGATGGAAACAGCCTTCCACCAGGTCACCGATCGACGACCCGGCTTCAGGCTTCCTGAGCAGCGACTTGGGGGTCATCACCACCAGCGGTCGACGCACCTTCCACCGCGCCTGGCGGCGGAGGAGGTGGAAGTACTGCGCTGGGGTGGTGCAGTTGGCGACCCGGATGTTGCCCTCGGCCGCCAATTGGAGAAAGCGTTCGAGCCGGGCGCTGGAGTGTTCGGGGCCCTGGCCTTCATAGCCGTGCGGCAACAGGAAGGTGAGCCGTGATGTCACCCCCCACTTGGTGAGCGACGAGGCGACGAACTGGTCGAGGAAGACCTGTGCCCCGTTGATGAAGTCGCCGAACTGTGCCTCCCAGATGACCAACGCCTCGGGTGCCGCCGTCGCGTAGCCGTACTCGAACCCGATCGCCGCGAGTTCGCTGAGCGGTGAGTTGAAGAGCTCCATCGGGGCGAGGGCACCGGGGAGGTTCTGGATCGGCGAAGCGGTGGCCCCGGTGTTGATGTCGTGGAGCACCAGGTGGCGCTGGGAGAAGGTGCCCCGCTCGGTGTCCTGGCCGGTCATCCGGATCGGTGTCCCCTCGACCAGCAGTGACGCGTATGCCAGCGCCTCGGCGTGGGCCCATTCAATCGCCCCCGGCTCGGTGAGCGAGGTGCGCCGCTTCTCCAGCTGGCGGGCGAGTTTCGGCATCGGCTTGAACTCGGCCGCCCAGCTGGCCAGCTGTTCGTTCAGGGCGAAGAGGGTCTCGGCGCTGACACCGGTCTCGACCCGCTCGCCCACGTCGCCGGCACCGCGCTCGGGTTCGG
Organism: Gemmatimonadota bacterium; assembly: GCA_024640185.1. Classification (GTDB taxonomy): domain Bacteria; phylum Gemmatimonadota; class Gemmatimonadetes; order Gemmatimonadales; family GWC2-71-9; genus Palsa-1233. The sequence continues at coordinate 6,706 of JAHEFN010000082.1, forward strand.
GCTCGGCTGCCCGATGGTACGCCCCTGCCTTGAACGCCGATTGAATCTCGATGAGCCGGTCGTAGTTGGCATTCCAGAGCTGGTCAGCGCCGTCGCTGGGGAGCTCTCCAGCCGCCAGCATCGCGCTCGCGAGGAGCTCGCGGACCGATGGGTGCTCCTTGATCCGGGCGTACATCACCGGTTGGGTGAACGACGGCTCATCGCTCTCGTTGTGGCCGTTGCGCCGGTAGCCAACGAGGTCGATCAGCACGTCTTCCTGGAACTTGGTGCGGTATGCCATCGCCAACCGCACCGCGGCGATGCAGGCGGCAGGATCGTCGGCGTTGACATGGATGATCGGGATGTCGAACCCCTTGGCGAGGTCGGAGGCGTAGCGGGTCGAGCGCGAGTCGACCGGGTCGGTGGTGAAGCCGACCTGGTTGTTCGCGATGATGTGCAGCGTCCCGCCGGTTCCATAACCCCGCAACGCGCCGAGGTTGAGGGTCTCGGCCACGACGCCCTGTCCCGGGAACGCGGCGTCGCCATGGATGATCACCGGAATCGCGGCCGATGGATCGAAGTGCGGGCTGCTGCCCTTGCGGGAGGTCTGTTCGGCGCGTGCCTTGCCATTGACCACGGGGCCGATGAATTCGAGGTGACTCGGGTTGCTGGCCAGCGTCACGCTGATCGTCTTGCCACTCGCGGTGCGGACGGCCCCCTCGGCACCGTGGTGGTACTTGACGTCCCCGGTGCCACCGTCCGGCGTCATCGATCCCTCGACGTGCTTGCCGCCCTCGAATTCCGCAAAGATCGCCTCGTACGGCCGGCCGACGGTGTGGGCCAGGACATTGAGTCGGCCGCGATGCGCCATCCCCACGACGGCCTCGCGCGCGCCGCTCTCCGCGGCGAGCTCGAGGGTGAGGTCGAGCATCGGGACCATCATGTCGAGTCCCTCGATCCCGAATCGCTTGGCACCGAGATAGGCCTTGCCGAGGAAGCGCTCCATGCCCTCGACCTGGGTCAGCCGCTCGAGGAGCGCGAGGCGCTGTTCCGGAGTCATCGCAGCCCGGTGGGTGCCGGCCTCGATCTGTTGGCGCAACCAGACACGCTGCTCGTGCGAGGAGATGTGCTCCACCTCGTATGCGATCGTGCCACAGTAGGTGCTGACCAGGTGGGGGTACGACTCGGCCAGTGTGTTGCCGGGGACCGCCGTGCGGAGCACCGACGAGGGAATGCTGGCCATCACCTCCGGGGTGAGGCCGAGGTCGATCGGATCAAGCGCCGGGTCACCGATCGGTGGCGTGCCAAGCGGGTCGAGCTGGGCGGCGAGGTTGCCGTGCGTCCGCAACGCCCTGACCAGTGCCATCGCCGCCGCAATGTGATGGAGCTGGCCGGCCGGTGGTGGCGCCGCGGACTCGGTCGGCGCCGGCGCCGGCACCGACGGGCCGGCGGTCGGGGTGATGGCCCCCATCTCAACGCCGAGTCCGCTGTAGACCTCATCGTAGAAGGCGTGATCGCCCTGCAGGTATTGATCGACCAGGCGCAGGAACTGGCCGGACTCGGCACCCTGGACGACCCGGTGGTCGTAGGTGCTGGTGAGCATCATCACCTTGGAGATGCCGAGTGCGGCGACCTGATCCTTGGACATCCCATGGAATTCCGGGGGATAGCCGATCGCGCCGGTGGCGATGATGGTGCCCTGGCCAGCCATCAATCGTGGCACCGAGGCGACGGTGCCGAGGCCCCCGGGATTGGTCAGCGTCATCGTGGTGCCGGCGAAGTCGTCGGGCATCAGCTTGTTGGTGCGGGCCTTCTCGACGACGGTGTCGTACGCCGCCAGGAAGGTCGTGAAGTCCATCGTGTCGGCGTGCTTGAGGACCGGCACCATCAGGCCGCGGGAGCCGTCCTTCTTCTCGACGTCGACGGCAAGGCCGAGGTTGACGTGCTCGGGCACCAACTTGTAGGAGGCGCTCTCCCGCTTCTCGACCCCGGTGCCCATCACCGGGAACTCGCGGGTGGCACGGACCAGTGCCCAGGCGATCAGGTGGGTGAACGAGAGCTTTTGGTCGCGGGAGGCACGCTTGAGCTGGCCGTTGATGTCGGCACGGCGTTGCTCCAGGACAGTGACGGGAATCTCCCGGAAGGTGGTGGCCGTGGGAATCTCCAGCGACGCATCCATGTTCC
>JAHEFN010000351.1 GCA_024640185.1 Gemmatimonadota bacterium
ACGCTCGCCGACGGCAGGGTACTGGTGGTGGGAGGCCATCGGGGACGCCGGGCCGACATCGAACTCTTCGCGAGCATCGAGGTGTTCGATCCCGTCTCGGGTCGATTCAGTGACGGGGGGGCGATGCTGGTTCCACGCCACAAGCACGATGCCGTGCTGCTCCCCGGCGGACAGGTGCTGATCACGGGCGGTGCTGACGAGCGGGACTCCGAGGGAGTCTTCGCCAGCGTCGAGCGCTACGACCCCGAAAGCGGCACCTCCGCGGGGATGCCTGCGCTTCTCTTGCCACGATACAAGCACCGTGGCTCGAGCGTCTTGCTGCCCGACGGCCGCGTCCTCATTGCCGGTGGAGCCGGCCAGGCCGAGATCTACGACCCCTCGGGTTCTCGGTCGGCCCTGGTGGCGGGCGGTCCACTCTCCGGCCAGTTCTCGGCCGTGGCCCGACTCGACTCCGGTGAGGTGCTGATCACCGGAGGCTACCGCATTGGTTCTCCCCCGCGCCGCGAGGTCTGGCGCTACCGACCCTGACCCTTTGACTTGTCTGGTCCTCGGGGCAGTCCCCGTCTACCCTTGGGAATGCCCGCTACCAAGCTCGACGACACGAAGAAGCCGAAGATCACCGCCGAAAAGGCATGGCGGGAAGCACGCGAGCTGGTCTGGGCCCACCGCAAGCGGCTGGGGATCGGCTTCCTGATCATGCTGGTCAACCGGTCTGCCGGCCTGGTCCTGCCCGGCTCGTCGAAGTACCTGATCGATACGATCATCCCCACCGGTGACACCTCCAAGCTGACCATCCTGGCGCTGGCCGCCGCGGGGGCGACGCTGGTGCAGTCGTCCACCTCCTTCGCGCTGACGCAGTTGCTCGGCGTGGCCGCGCAGCGGGCCATCACCGAGATGCGTCGCACGGTCCAATCCCACCTGATGCGGTTGCCAATCTCGACCTTCGACGCGACCCAGACCGGGCAGTTGGTCTCGCGGGTCATGACGGACGCGGAGGGGATTCGGAACCTGGTCGGTTCGGGGCTCGTGCAGCTCACCGGTGGGTTGCTCACCGCCGCGGTGGGACTCGGCGTGTTGTTCTGGATCAACTGGAAGCTCACCATGGTGACCCTGATCCTGCTCGGGATCTTCGGCGTGGGAATGGCGGTCGCCTTCAAGAAGCTCCGGCCGATCTTCCGCGAGCGCGGGAAGATCAATGCGGAGGTCACCGGTCGGTTGGTCGAGAGCATCTCCGGGATCCGGGTGGTGAAGGCCTACACGGCCGAGCGCCGCGAGCGGCTCGACTTTTCGCGCGGCGTTCACCGACTGCTCCGGAATGTCGCCACCTCGATGACGGGGGTCTCCGCCACCTCGGCACTGTCGACCGTGGTGGTTGGGGCGATCGGCACGCTGATGATCATCGTCGGGGGGCGCGACATCGTGGCCGGCCGGATGACCCTGGGCGACTTCGTGATGTACATCTTCTTCACCGGCCTCGTGGCCGCCCCGTTGGTGCAGATCGCCTCGATCGGCACCCAGATCACCGAGGCGTTTGCCGGACTCGATCGGATCCGTGAGCTGCGCGCGATCGCCGGCGAGGATGATGACGACGAGAGCCGCGCCTCGGTGGGTGAGGTGCAAGGGCACGTCGTCTTCGACGATGTCACCTTCTCCTATGAAGAGGGCGTGCCGGTCCTCCATGAGATCTCCTTCGAGGCACCGGCGGGGTCCACCACCGCGCTGGTGGGACCGTCGGGCAGCGGGAAGAGCACTCTGGTGTCGCTGGTGATGGCGTTCAACCATCCCGATCGCGGCCGGATCACCATCGATGGCCGCGATCTCGGCACGCTCAAGCTCCGCGAGTATCGCAGCACGCTCGGCATCGTGTTGCAGGACAACTTCCTGTTCGATGGCACCGTGCTCGAGAACATTCGGTTCGCGCGCCCCGATGCCCACGACCACGAGGTCCTCGATGCGGCCAGGATCGCCCACTGCGATGAGTTCGCCCTGAAGTTCGCCGACGGCTATCAGACCATCGTCGGGGAGCGGGGCGTGCGGCTCTCGGGTGGACAGCGTCAGCGGGTGGCGATCGCCCGGGCGATCCTGGCCGATCCGGCGATCCTGATCCTCGACGAGGCGACCAGCTCCCTCGACTCGGAGAGTGAGTCGTTGATTCAGGAGGGGCTCACCAAGCTCCGGGCCGGCCGGACCACCTTCGTGATTGCCCACCGGCTCTCGACCATCACCTCGGCCGATCAAATCCTGGTGTTGGAGGGGGGGCGTATCGTGGAGCGGGGCCGACACGAGGAATTGGTGGAGGGGACGGGGCGGTATCGCGCACTCTACGAGCGCCAGTACCGTCAGGCCCTCGACCGGTATGTGAACCCGGGGGAGGAGCTGGCCGGCGCCAAGAAGATCCGGCCCGTCTCGCCGGGGTAGCGGTCAGCAGCCGCCGACTTCGCGGAGCAGCTGGGCGATCGCCTGCCGGCGACGGAGGCGTTCGTCGAGGCCCCCGGCCGCAACCACGTCCTCCAGCTCGTGCTCCTCGAATCCGGTCTCTTCGGCGTCGTTCGCCGCGCGCCGGAGGCGCTC
>JAHEFN010000352.1 GCA_024640185.1 Gemmatimonadota bacterium
GGCGCCGATCACGGCCGCCAGCTCGGGCCGCAGCACCTTGATGGCGACCTTGCGGTCGTGCCGGAGGTCCTGGGCGAGGTAGACGGTGGCCATCCCGCCGGCGCCGAGCTCGCGCTCGATGGTGTAGCGGTCGGCCAGGGCGGTGCCGAGGGGTTCAAGGATATCGGTCATCTGCGTTCCCCACGCAATTGCTCGACAAGTGCAGGCAGGTTCTGGATCACCATGATCCGGGCCGAGGGGTTGGTACGGACCATGGCGAACTGCTTTCCATCTGGTGAAACGGCGTAGTTGGTGTGCGGAGTCGCCGTTGCGTAGAGTGCGGCGCTGAAGAGCGGGGTGCGCGAGACGACGGAAGGCTCGGGGTCGAAGGTGATCTCGGCCGCGACGAGTTGGGGATCGGCATCGCGGCTCCGGTAGAAGATTTCGCGTCCGTCACCTGACCACGCCGGTTCGGTCCCTCCGCGCGCCGACACCTGCAGCTGCGCCCCGCTGCCGTCGACCCGTCGGAGGTAGATCTCCTCGCGACCGGAGTGATTGGAGGAGTAGGCGAACCACCGGTTGTCCGGGGAGAGCGTGGGGAACTGCTCCGATGCGGGGGTTGCCACCAGCGGCTCGATCGGTCCGGCGCCGCCGTTGCGGATGATGGCGATGTCCTCGGCGGAGCCTCCCTCCAGTTCGTTGGCCACGGTGAGCAGGGCGCTGCCGTCGGCGAACCACTCGCCAGACCATCCCAGTGCCGGGTCGCGGAGGAGCGAGTCGGGCTGGGAGGTGCTGCCGGGTCGGTGGCGGAGGAGTCCGATGATCCCACTCGGTGCGGTGATATAGCTGAGCGTGCCGTCCGGGGCCCAGGATGCGTCGTGCCCGTCGCCGTCAAAGGTGGTCCGGGTGAGGAGCTGGGTGGAGAGGTTGAGCAGCCAGATGTCCCGCGCATCCGCGCTGGTGAAGTCGAGCGCCAGGAGCCGGCCGTCGCTTGAGTATCGCGGTGAGTGGAAGCTGTGCTTTTCCGGGGTGGCCAGCCGCTCGGCACCGCTCCGATCGACAAGCACCAGCGAGCGCGGCTCCTCGGGGAGGTAGACCACGGTGCCGTTCTGGGCGACATCGAATTGTGCCACCCCTGAGCCGGTGAGCGAGACGCCGTTGGCGATCCGGGTCGCCGGGCCGGTCGTCGCCATCGTGCCGAGGTCGAAGGGGATTGCCTCCATGTCGCCGGAGGTGAGGACATAGACGAGGTAGCCCGAGGTGTATCGGGCCTCCACCACCGGCTCGGTGATCACCATGGTGGTGGTCCCGGTCTTGGTGCTGACCACGGCGACCGGCCCGGAGGCGGTGCCAAGCGGCACCAGCGTGACCAGGAGCGTCTCCTCGTCCAGTGCCTGCCCCACGGCGAGGTTTTGCCTGTCCGTCACCAGTTCGGTCACCTCACCGTTGGGATCATTGCGTGCCAGACGTGCATCCCGACCGGCGGAGGTCGTGCGCCAGAGGGAGCCGTCGAACCCATAGGCGGCGAACGAAGACCAGACCCCGTTCGTTCCGGTGATCTCCGCCGCCGCCCCCCCGCCGGTGAGGGGGGCCTGGATTGCGGTCCCATCGGTGGCACGGATCCCATAGAGCATTCGGCCATCGGGCGAGATGCGGTACCCCGCCACGTAGGGCTCGAGGACGGAGACCACCGACGGTGCCGTTTCGTCGAGTCGCTGGCGGAGCGTCCGGTTCTCGCCCGTCGCGATGACCGCGGTGTAGTAGACCGTCGAGCCGTCGGGGGAGATGGCGATCTGGCGAAGCAGCGACGTCGAGGTGCCGCCCTGTTGGGGGGCGAGCAACGCCAGATGCGACGGGGGTCGAGTGTCGTCTTGCCAACCCTGCACGGCGAGGAGCCGCCAACCCGCCACGACCGCGATCAGAGCAAACGCTGCCGCGACCGCCCAGGGGAGTCGGGTGGAGCGCTTCGGCGCGCGGCGCGCCACCGTGCGTCGAGTGGTGGTGGCTGCCTCGGCGCCCAGCATCTGCTCGAACGCCGCTGCACTCGCCGGCCGGTCGGCCGGCAGCTTCTGCAGCGCGGCCACGATCGCATCCTCGACCGCCTCGGGAACGGTGTCGCGGGCCGCGCTGGGTGGCACCGGCTTCTCGGTCACCACCTTGGCGACGATCGCCTGCGCCGTTGGACCCGTGAACGGCGGGTCGCCGACCAGCATCTCGTAGAGCACCGCGCCCAGGGCATAGACGTCGGTCCTGGCGTCGAGCTCCCGCTCGCCCATCGCCTGCTCGGGCGACATGTAGTGCGGGGTGCCGAGCGACATCCCGGTCTCGGTCATCCGGGAGCCCGCACTCGAGGCCGCCAGCGCGATGCCGAAGTCGGCCACCAGCGCCCGGCCGTCGTGCAACAGAATGTTCTCGGGCTTGATGTCGCGGTGGATCACACCCTGACGGTGGGCGTAGTCGAGGGCGCTCGCCACCTCGCGAGCGACCCGCACCGCATCGCCGATCGGCAGCTGCTTCTCGCGGGCAATCCGGTCGCGGAGCGACTCCCCCTCGACGTACGGCATGACGTAGAAGAGGAAGGA
>JAHEFN010000353.1 GCA_024640185.1 Gemmatimonadota bacterium
TTCTGACGCCTCGGTGCCGAAGGCCCGGATCAGCTTCATCGCACCCAGCCGCTCGGTGATCATCGCCGTCAACTCGCCGCGTTCATGCGTGAAGGTGCGAGCGTGGCGCTTGAGGCGGACGCGGAGGAGTTGCACGGCCAGGACCAGCAGCGGTGCGAAGATCAGCACCAGCACGGTGAGCCGCCACGAGAGCAGCAGCATCGTGGTGAGCATGGCGAGGATCATCACCGCGTTCTGGAAGAAGGCGGCCAGCGCCGCCACCACCACCTGCTTGACCTGATCGGCATCGCTGACCAGGGCCGCAGCGATCTGCCCTCCCCGGGTCCGCTGGAAGACGGCGAGGTCGAGCTGCATGAGGTGTCGCCACAGTCGCGCCCGAAGGTCCCGCGCCATCCCCTCCTGCACCAACACCGAGAGGTACGCCGAGATGTAGGTGGCGACGATCTTCCCCGTGAGGACCGCGAGGAAGAGCAGGACCAGGCGGGGGGCGATCGCGTCAGCCGCGACGCCGCCCAGGAAGGGGGCCAGCAACCTGGGGATCAGCCGTTCAAGGAACGACTCGCCGCCGCTCAAGACCCCCTCGCCGAAGAGTTGCTTGAGCAGGGGGTCGAGGAACAGCACCGTCGCGGTGTCAAGCACCGAGGCGACCGCCGCGGCGAGGAAGGCGGCCACCAGCAACCACCGATAGGGCCCCATCAGCGCGAAGAGTCGAGCCCGGGTCGAGGCGGTCTTCAGGTGGCCCTCGGTGTCAACAAGGCAATCGGCAACACCACTTCCTCCGGTGACACCCCCCCGTGCAGGAAGGCCCCCCGGTATCGGGCCTGATACTCGCGCAACTTGGTGGGATAGACGAAGAAGCGGTCGCCGGTGGCCATCAGCAGCCGTGCCCCGGGCGTCCGCGGTGGCAACCCCCACGCCGCAAAGTCATCGACCTCAATCGCCTCATCCGGTGAGTCGACCCGCAACCCCTCACCAAACTTGAAGCGCAGCGACGGGGTGGCGTCCCGCCGGGCATGGATCGTCGCCGGCGTGTGGCAGTGGATCGAGCCGTGGTCGGTGGTCAGGAGCACCGGCACATGTCGCCGTTCGGCCTCCTTCAGCGCCTCCAGAAGCACCGACCGCTCGAACCAGGTCTTCGTCAGCGAGCGCAGGGCCGAGGCGTCACGGGCCACCTCGAACAGCGCCTCGTTCTCGGTGCGACCGTGGGTGAGCTGGTCGATGAAGTTGAAGACAAGCGCCGTGACGCCATCGCGCGCGAGGTGACTCGGCAACCGCTTGAGCATCGCCTCACCATCACTGGCCGAGGTCACCTTGTCGTAGTGCACGGCGACATCCTGGCCGGTCACCTCTCGCAGTTGCGCCGTCAGCAGCTCGTGCTCGTGGGCATTGAGGGAGCGCTCGTCGCGCTCGTTCCAGAATTCGGGATGGCGCGCGATCATCTCGGCGGGATAGAGCCCAGAAAAGATCGCATTCCGGGAGTACGGCGTGGCCGTGGGCAGCACCGAGAAATAGTGATCGACCTCGACGTCGAAGAGTCGTTCGATCACCGGTCGCATCATCGCCCACTGATCGAGGCGAAGACAGTCGACCACCACCAGGAGGGCACGACCGTTCGCCTCCAGGGTCGGGCGAACGAACTCACTCACCACATCGACGGAGAGAGGCGGTCGGTCGGCACCCTCTTCCGCCACCCAACGCGGGTAGTTGGCGGTGAGGAACTTCGCGAAATCCTGCCGGATCGACTCCTGCAGGTTGCGGAGCGCCTCCTGCAACCCTGGCTCGTCAGCCTGGCCGAGCCGCACTTCCCACTCCGCCAACTCGGCCACCAGTTCGACCCACTCCCGCCATTCGAGCACCTCGTGGCGGCGCCCCTCCAGATCCCGGAACCGGGTGACGAAGTCGCGCGAGAGCCGCTGCTGACGGATCCGGTCGCCCTCGAGGAGGCGGGTGATGACGGTCAACACCTGGCGGGGGTTCACCGGCTTGATGAGATAGTCGGCGATCTCGGCCCCGATGGCATCGCGCATCGTGGCCGGCTCCTCGGACTTGGTGACCATCACGACCGGCATCGAGGCATCGATCTCACGCAGCGCCGGGACGAGATCCAGTCCTCGGGTGCCGGGCATCTGCTCATCGAGGAGGACCACCCCATACGACTGCCGCCGGAGCATCACCAAGGCGTCGTCACCGTTGGTGGCGCGCTCGACGGTGAACCCCTGCTGTTCGAGAAAGAGCACCTGGGAGTCGAGGGTCTCGATTTCATCGTCGACCCAGAGGATCGTCTTGGGGCGGATCATGCCGGAAGGTAAGACCGTGAAAAGCCGAACGTGAGCGTCCCGCCACGGCGGTCACCGATTCCTGTACCTTTGGCGGGTGACTCCCAACATCCTCATCGTGCGCTTCTCGTCACTCGGCGACCTGATCCTGACCACCCCCCTGCTCCGGGCCATCCGGACTCGTCATCCGGGGGCCCGGATCAGCTTCGTCACGCGAGAGGAGATGGCCGACACCCTCCGGCACAACCCCCGGATCAACGAGTTGATCACCTGGCGGCAT
>JAHEFN010000083.1 GCA_024640185.1 Gemmatimonadota bacterium
CTCCCGAGTGCCGTACACCAACCACTTGCCATCCGGGGAGATCGCCGGCCGGAACGCCGAGCCGTAGCGTGCCGTCATCGTGGTGGAGAGGCCAGACTTCACCTCGTAGCGCGCCAGCTGCGTCTGCGGGAAGAGGGCGTTGTACTCCCAGTCGCCGTTCCCCCGCCCCAGTCCACGCGAATACCAGATGTACGCCCCGTCCGGCGTCGGGACCGCCCCCAGCATCTTGGCGTTGGCCGGCGTGCTGACGATCGGCATCGGGCTCCGCTTGGTGACGTCGTAGAGCATCAGCTTGTGGGCGCCGCCCAGCCCAGCACCCCGGCTGACCACCACGTGCGCACCGTCGGGCATCCACTCCGGCGAGACGTAGAGCGATCCGTTGCCCTGGGTCACTTGGGTGGTATCGGTGAAGTCCAGCCGCATCGTCCAGACGTTGTCGCCACCGCTGCGATCGGAGATGAACACCACGGTCTCGCCATCCGGCGAGAACCGTGGCTGGGCGTCGTAGGCCAGCCCCTCGGTGATCCGGGTGGCCTTGCCGCCCGCGATCGGCAGGGTGTAGAGGTCACCCAGCAGGTCGAAGACGATCGTGGTGCCGTCGGGACTCACGTCCACCGACATCCAGGTGCCCTCGGTGGCGGTGAAGGTGGCGTGCCGTGCCTCGGCGAGGGGCAGCGGCTTGGGTGGCTTCTTGCCACCGGCCGCAGCCGGTCCCTGGGCGGTGAGCGGGGCGGCGGACAGGACGCCGAGGAAGAGCATGCCCGCGGCGGCGCGGAGGGACCCGGCCATGGCGGACCTCTGGGTGGTGGAATGTGGGTGGGTCACTTGGCGCCCTCCTTGATGCCTGCGGCCGTGTCGGGCGCGATGTGACGCCACGGTTCATCTGGGGCGGCACGTTGCACGGGCCAGACATCGTCGAGGGTGTTCCCGTCGCGGAGTCGGCCATTCATCATCACATAGCGGATCGTGTTGGTGTTGCGGATGTCCTCGAGCGGATTGGCATCAAGGACCAGCAGGTCGGCGAGCTTCCCCACCTCGAGGCTGCCGAGGTCCCCGCCGAGGCCAATTGCCTCGGCGCCCATCAGGGTCGCGGCCCGCAGGGCGTCGTGGGTACTCATGCCACCACTCTGCATCGCCCAGAGCTCCCAGTGATAGCCGAGGCCCTGCAACTGCCCGTGGCTGCCCACCCCCGTCCGTCCCCCACCGTCGACCAGCTGCTTGATCCACGCGGCGTGCTTCCGGAAGGCATACTCTGTCTCATGGAACCAGCCGCCCGGACCGGGGCCCGGGTTGCGGCGCCGGATCTTGGCATCGAGCTCGGCCTTGGGCGTGAAGTGGTTGAGCTTGACGTCGCCGACGTTGTCCTCGTGGGTGAAGAAGTAGTTCTCGGCCCAGGGCCCGCCATACGACACCAACAGCGTCGGCGTGTTGGTGGTCTGCGCGGTCTTGAACAACTCGACCACGTCGCCGAACGCGGGGATGATCGGCATGGTGTGTTCGATGCCGGGGTAGCCATCCATCGCGTGGGTCATGTTGAGGCGATAGTCGAGGCCACCCTCGGTGGTGGGCATCAGGCCCAGTTCCCGTGACGCCATGATCAGCCATTGGCGCTGACGGCGGTTGCCCGACATGTACATCTTGAAGGTCTTGGTGTCGAAGTAGTCGCTGTAGCGCCGCAGCACGTCACGGGCCTGATCGAGCGACTCGATTCCCTCGCTCGAGAAGACGCCCGGGCCGGTGGAGTAGACCCGGGGGCCCGCCATCTGGCCTGCGCGAACCCGATCCTCATAGGTCAGCACATCGGTGGTTGCCGTCTGGGGATCACGGGTGGTGGTGACCCCATAGGCGAGGTTCGCCTGATAGATCCACGGTCGGTCCCAGTGGAGCCCCCAGAGGTTCCACATGTGGGCATGGGTGTCGATGAACCCCGGGACGATGGTCTTCCCCGTCACATCGATCACCCGGGCGCCGGCCGGGGCCGGCTGCTGCGGACCGACCCGGCTGATCCGATTGTTGACGATGACCACGTCGCCATTCTCGATCACCTCGTCGCCCCGCATGGTGACCACCCGCGCACCCCGCAGCACCACGGTGCCCTGCGGGATGTCGCGTGCGACCGTGACCGTCACCCGCCGCTCCTCGGCCCGGTAGGCGCCAGCCCGCATCGCGGCGGAGTCCGCACCGGCCTGCCGCAGCGAATCGGCCACCGCCTCGCCGCGCGCGAGGTCATAGCTGACGAAGGCGTTGCCGATCGACCAGTGGATCCGCGTGCCATCGCCGCCCCACGTGGCGAACTCGCCGCCGATGTCGGTCAACTTCCGCACCGGCACGGCGGCGCTGTCGGGCTTCGAGACCATCACGGTCGGCACCAGCCCACCGGTCTGGGGCACCACGATCGTGTAGACGTCGTTGTTGATCTGGGCGAGGGCCGTCTTGCCATCAGGGCCCATCAGCACCAGGTCGGCCGAACCCTCCGGGAGACTCCGCTCGGCCACGCCGGAGAAGTCGCGCGGCATCAGGATGTCGGAGCTCGGTGAGGCCTCCCAGGCGCCCGCGAAGACGGGGATGCGGTGGGTGACCCGCAGGTGCGGCTTGAGATCGCTGTCGTCCCACCGGGCCGAGAGGAGCGCGACCGTGGCCGGTCGACCTTCCTGGGCCGGCACCCGACCGTAATAGAAGATCCGGGTCGTGTCGCCGGTGAAGTGTGGATGTTGGCGACCGTTGCTGGGGCCGATGACCGTCGCGGCACCACCGGCGGAGGGGATCCACACAAACTCGGCACCGAGGGCGCCGCCAAACGGGTCGATCGCCTCCTGAAGGTCCCGGGTGGAGGACCGCAGGGCGACGATCCGCCGTCCGTCGCTGGCCCACGCCGCTTGCTGGTAGTTGGCCGAGGCCTGGGTCAACTGGCGTGGGGTCCCACCGGTGGCCGCCACCCGCATGATGTGCCCATCGGTGCCATCCCAGCTCACGAAGGCCACATCCCGGCCGTCCGGCGACCAGGTCGGGAAGTACTCGCCGATCGCCTGGGTGGTGAGTCGCCGAGGAATGCTGTCGGCCAGACTCATCACGTAGAGGCGGTCGAGCGCGGTGAAGGCGACCCGACCGCCGTCGGGCGAAGGTACCGCGTCACGGATCTGCTTGACCGTGAAGGTCGGGGTGTCCTCGATCGGGTAGGCGAACTTGACCTCGGGGCCGACGGCGACCTCGGCCGTGACCGTGAACGGCACGTTGGTGGGCGCCGCCCCATCGACCGGCACCCGCCAGATCTTGCCGCCGTAGGAGAGCACGACCTCCCGAGAATCGGGCGTGAAGGCATAGCCCGGCAGGACATCCATGTTGGCGATCGACTCCTGGTCGTCGCGCTGGATCGGGTGCGCGAGCCAACGCTCCTCACCGGTGGCCAGTTCGCGGAGCCGCAGTCCGGTCTCGGCATCGTGGCGGGAGCCAAAGGCGACCCACTTGCCGTCGGGCGAGAGTGCGGGGCGGAACGCCGACCCATAGACCGAACTCATCGTGGTCGCGGTCCCGGTGGCCCGATCGTAGACCCCGAGCTGGTATTGCGGGAGGATGGCGTTGTACTGCCACGACCCCTGCCGCTGGGCATACCAGATGTACCGCGGATCCTTGCCGAAGGTCGGACCGAGCATCCGCAGCGCGCCCGGCGCGGAACCCAACTGCAGGCCGGTGCCGCCCTTGGTGTGGAACATCCAGAGCTTCTCGAGACCGAGGAGGCCGCCGCCCCGGGAGACCACGATGTAGTCACCCTCCGGCGTCCATTCAGGGGAGAGGTACGAGTACGCCACGCCCTTGGTGAGTTGCTGCAACGCGCCATCGGCCAGCGTCAGGATCCAGACGTTGTCGTCGCCGCTGCGGTCGGAGACGAACACCAACCGCGATCCGTCCGGGGAGAACCGTGGTTGCATGTCATGGGCCATCCCGCTGGTGATCCGGGTGGCCGCGCCGCCAGTCACCGGCATCGTGTAGAGATCCCCCAACAGGTCGAACGCGATGGTCTGGCCGTCCGGACTGACATCGAGCGACATCCAGGTGCCCTCGGATGTCGTGAACCGGGCCCACCGTGTTGGCTCAAGCGGCAGGCCGGCATCGGCCGGCGCCACCTGCGCGAGCAACCACGTGGCGGGGGTCACGGTGAGCATGAGGGCCATGAGGGCGCCGAGGCGCGAGAATCGGCGCATGCCGAGGCTCCTGGGAAGGGACGGAAGGCTGATCGAACTGGGACGGCAAGCCGTGGGGGACGAGTATCGCCCGGTCCGGGGCGAGGCGCTAGGGGTGCCTACGCAGGACGCCGGCCTGGGGGTTCACAAGACATCGGCCTCCCCTGCGTGAGCGTGGGAGGCCGATTGGGGTTCAACGAGGGTGGTGACTGGACTCAGTCGTCGTCGTCTTCGTCGTCGTCGTACTTGAAGCCGTAGTCGTCATCTTCATCGTCATCATCGTCATCATCGTCGTCGAAGTCGTCCGAGTCTTCGTCGTCGCCTTCGTCATCATTCTCTTCGGTCTCGACGTCGTCGGTCTCGTCGTCGTCGAACGGCCGCTTCGAACGGACCTCTTCCATCGCCACTTCGAGGGACGCCTCCCACGCCAACATAACCGCCTCCATCTGTTCCGTGTGATCCTGCTACGACGCGTCGGCGACCTTGTTCGCCGCGCGCATGGCCTTCTTCCGTTCGTGTGCCAGCAACTCCCGCTTGCGGAGCCGAATGTTGTCCGGCGTCACCTCGATCAGCTCATCCTCCTCGATGTACTCGAGGGCATACTCGAGGGTGATCTGCCGAGGTGGCTCGAGCTGGATGTTCTCGTCGGACGAGGTGGTGCGCATGTTGGTGAGCTTCTTCTCCTTGCCGACGTTGACGTCCATGTCGCCCGGCCGGGAATTCTCGCCCACCACCATCCCCTCGTACACCAGTTCACCGGGACCGACGAACAACTCGGCCCGCTCCTGCAAATTGTTGAGCGCGAAGCCCACGACCGCCGTCTCGCGATCGGCGACGAGGACCCCCTTCTTGCGCCCCGCCAACGGCCCGGCCCACGGCCCGTACTCGAGGAACCGGTGGTGCATCATGCCGGTGCCGCGGGTGTCGGTCAGGAACTCCGACCGATAGCCAAAGAGCCCCCGGGCCGGGATCTTGAAGGTCAGCCGGACCATCCCCTGCCCCGGATTGCGCATCTCGATCATCTCGGTCCGTCGGGGACCGAGCTTCTCCATCACGACGCCCATATACTCCTCAGGGACGTCGATCGTCAACTCCTCGTACGGCTCGAGCCGCTCGCCGTTGGGTCCGCTGTGCAGGATGACCCGGGGGCGGGAGACCTGGAACTCATAGCCTTCACGCCGCATCGTCTCCATCAGGATGCCGAGGTGCAGCTCGCCCCGGCCACTCACGGCGTGGGTGTCGGGCGATCCGGTTTCCTCGACCCGCAGGGCCACGTTGCGCTCGAGCTCCTTGAAGAGCCGGTCCCGCAGCTGCCGCGAGGTGACGTACTTCCCCTCCCGGCCCGCGAAGGGAGAGTTGTTGACGATCATGTCCACCGAGATCGTCGGCTCCTCGACGGCGATGCCCTCGAGTCGCTCCGGGCGATCCAGCGAGGTCAGCGTCTTGCCGATCTCGATCCCCTCGAACCCGGCCAATGCCACGATCTCGCCGGCTGCGGCCGCCTCGACCTCGACCCGGTTGAGCCCATCGAAGGTGTAGAGCTTCGTGATCCGCGCCTTGTCGACCCCGGCGGTGTCGGTCATCAACCCGGGCTCACCGAGGGGCAACAGGGTCACCTGGTCGCCCACGGTGATGCGACCCCGCTCGATCCGCCCAATGGCGATCCGGCCGAGGAAGGTCGAGAAGTCGAGGGTCGAGACCAGCATCTGGAACGGCTGATCGGGATCGCCGGTCGGTGGCGGCACCGTGTCGAGAATCGACTGGAAGAGGGGCACCAGGTCGGTACCCGGCTCCTCCAGCGCCATCGTGGCGGTGCCGGCACGGCTCGAGGTGTAGAGAAACGGGCAGTCGAGTTGGGCGTCGGTCGCGTCGAGATCGAGGAAGAGCGAGAGCACCTCGTCGTGCACTCGCATCGGCTCGGCGTCGGAGCGGTCGATCTTGTTGATCGCCACGATCGGCTGCAGGCCGAGTGCCAGCGCCTTGCGGGTCACGAACCGGGTCTGGGGCATCGGCCCCTCCGCGGCATCGACGAGGATCAGGACCCCATCGACCATCCGCAGGATGCGCTCGACCTCGCCACCGAAGTCGGCGTGGCCCGGGGTATCGACGATGTTGAGCTTGACCCCACCCCAGGTGATGGCGGTGTTCTTGGCGAGGATGGTGATCCCCCGCTCCTTCTCGAGCGGGTTGGAGTCCATCACGCGTTCATCGACCTGCTGATTGGCACGGAAGGCGCCTGCCTGCCGGAGCATCTGGTCGACCAGGGTGGTCTTCCCATGGTCAACGTGTGCGATGATCGCGATGTTGCGGATGTCCACCTGCTCCCAGCCCTTTCATCAAACCCGACCTACCCCCAAGGGCGCCATATATAGGGGGCGACCCCCAGTGCCGCAAGGCGGTCACGAGACCGCGCTGGCCACTCCGGCATGTGGATGTGCCGCATCGCCGCAGTCCTCCCCTTCGCAAGGCTCCCCGGTCTCGAGCTGAATCGTGACATGCCCGAAGCCCGCCGAGGCCATCTCCGTCCCGAGCCGCCGCAGGACCTCCGGGTGGTGTGCCAGGTCGGGGACCACCACATGGGCGCTCATCGCCACCAGCCCACTGGTCACCGTCCAGACGTGGACGTCATGGACCCGGTCGACCTCAGGCAGGGTGCGCAGCCGCTCCTCGACCGCGGCCACCGAGACATGCGGCGGCACCCGGTCGAGCAGGATCGAGCCCGATTCCTTGATCAGCCGCCAGGCCGAGCCGAGGATCAGCAGTGAGATCAGGCCCGAGATGATCGGGTCGGCCGGCAGCCAGCCGGTGAACTGGATGACCACTGCGGCGGTCACCGCGCCGACCGACCCCAGGACGTCGCCCATGATATGGAGGTAGGCACCACGCACGTTGAGGTCGTGGTGGTGATGGCCGTGGAGCACCCGAAGCGAGACGAGGTTGACCACCAAGCCGGCGGTGGCCACGATGCCGAAGAGGACCGCGTCGATTTCGTGCGGGGTGCGGAGTCGGCCGAAGGCTTCGACGGAGATGGCGATCGCGACCCCGACGAGGACCAGCCCGTTGACCATCGCGGCGAGCACCTCCCAACGGAGGTTGCCGAATCGATAGGCCGCGTGGGCGCGGCGCTGGGCGATCCGGGCGCCGATCGTGGCCAGGGTCAGGGCCGCCACGTCGGTGGCCATGTGGCCCGCGTCGGCGAGCAGGGCAAGGGAGCCGCTCAGCCACCCCCCGACGAGTTCCACCACCAGGAACCCCGCCGTGAGCGCCAGCACCCATCCCAACCGCCGTGTCACCATCTACCCTCTCTTGGTCGCGTCACTCGCTCGGAGTCTCGGGTGCCGTTACCCTTGAGGGGACATGGAAACCCCCTCTACCCTTATAGGCGTGATCTCGGTCGTGGCCCTCGTGCTGGCCAACGCCTACTTCGTCGCGGCAGAATTCGCCCTCGTGGGCGCCCGTCGCACCCGCCTTGAGCAGATGTCCCAAGCCGGCGACGGCAAAGCTACTCGCGCCCTCCATGCGGTCCAACACCTCGACCGCTACATCTCCTCCACCCAGCTGGGCATCACCCTCGCCTCACTCGGGCTGGGCTGGATCGGCGAGCCGGCGCTCGCCCACCTGATGGAGTCGGTCTTTGCCGGGATCCCCGCCCCGTTCGACTGGCTGGCGACGCACACCGCCGCGGTGGCGATGGCGTTCACGATCATCACCACCCTGCACATCGTCCTCGGCGAGTTGGTGCCGAAGGCGCTCGCCCTGCTCTACCCCGAGGAGGTCTCTCGCTGGATCACCCTCCCGCTGATGGGCTTCTCTTGGGTGATGCACTATCCGATCTGGGTCCTCAACGGCACCGCCAACGGCCTGCTTCGCCTGGTCGGTGTGCGGGCGGCGGGCGAGCACCACCGGATGCACTCGGCCGAGGAGATCCGGATCCTGGTGGGCGAATCCGGTGAGGGCGGCTCACTCGGGGTCCAGGATGTCCGCCTGCTGGAGGGGGTCTTCGAGTTCAGCGAGAAGACCGCCGAGGAGGTGATGACCCCGCGAACCGAGATCAGCGCACTCGAGGCCACCATGTCGGTCGAGGTCGCCGCCGACATCATCGCCGCGGCGGGACGGAGCCGCTACCCGGTCCACGCCGGCTCGCTCGACGAGGTGGTCGGCGTGGTCCACGCCAAGGACATCCTGCGTGCCCTGCGTGAGTCGGCCGGCCCCTCGGTCGGCCAGGTGCTCCGCCCGCCGCTCTTCGTCCCGGGCACCCGCGAGGTCGAGGATGTGCTGGCCGACATGAAGCGGCTCAAGAACCACATGGCGGTGGTCCTCGACGAGTACGGCGGGACGGCCGGCCTGGTCACGATGGAGGACTTGCTGGAGGAGATCGTCGGCGAGATCTACGACGAGTACGATCCGGTCGAACAGGCCGCGTCGATCTCCCCGGACGGCTCGGTCGTCCTCGAGGGCTCGATGAGCCTGACCGACTTCAACAGCCACCACGACGCCGACCTCGACCACACCCACTACACCACCCTCGGTGGCTTCCTCTTCGGGGAACTCGGTCGGCTTCCGAGTGCGGGCGACCGCGTGATCGTCGGCACACACCGGTTCGAGATCACCGCGATG
>JAHEFN010000354.1 GCA_024640185.1 Gemmatimonadota bacterium
GGAGGGACAGAACGCCGAATCGCTGGGACTCACCGGTCGCGAGGTGGTCGACATCGTGGGGATCACCGACGGGTTGACCCCCGGCGGCACGGTGACGGTCTCCACCACGCACCCGGAGCGCGGCAAGGTCACCACCTTCGAAGCGACGGTCCGGCTCAACTCACCGGTGGAACTGGAGTACCTGGCCCACGGCGGCATCCTCCAGCGGGTGCTGCGGTTGTTCAACGAGTAGCCGTCCGGGAGACCATGCAAATGCGGCCGGCTCCCCGTGCAGGGAGCCGGCCGCATGGCATTGGGTCCAGCACAGCGTGCCGCTAGGCGACCAGGTCCCGCAACTTCTCGCCGGTCTCGCCCTCACGCAGTCGCACCAGGGCGCGATCCCGGAGCTGGCGGATCCGTTCGCGGGTCACCCCCATCATCCGGCCGATCTCCTCGAGGGTCCGCGGCTGGCCATCATCGAGCCCGAAGTAGAGCCGCAGCACCTTGGCATCCCGCGGTGGCAACGAATCGAGGGCGGCCTCGATGTCGGCGCTCTGGGAGCTCGCCATCGTGTGCGCATCGGTGCCCTCCTGCTCGGCGAGGGCGAAGCGCTCCATCCGCTCGTTGCCATCACCCTCGCGGGTCGGGTGGTCGAGCCGGACGGCCTCGGTGTTGAGCGAGGAGAGCGATCGCACGGCCTCCTCGGTGAGACCGGTCGCCCGGGCCAGCTCCTCGACCGTCGGCATCCGCCCCAACCGCTCCTTGAGCAGCGTGGTGGTCTTGCCGAGGCGGGAGAGGTCGGCCGTGCGGTTGAGCGGCACCCGCACCGGTCGGCCGTGACGGGCAATCGCCGCCTGGACCGCCTGCCGGATCCACCAGACGGCGTACGAGATGAACTTGACGCCGCGATCCGGATCGAACTTCCGGGCCGCCGTCATCAGGCCGAGATTCCCCTCGCCGATCAGGTCGACGAGCGGCACGCCGCGATTCTGGAACTTCTTCGCCACCGACACCACGAATCGCACATTGTGGCGCGCCAGTCGCTCCTGCGCCGCGATGTCGCCCTGGAACGCCATCCGCGCCAGGGCCATCTCCTCTTCACGGTTCAGGAGCGGGACCCGGGAGATCTCGTCAAGGTAGAGATCGAGGCTCTCACGGCCCTCATCGACCGCCCTGGCAATCTGGGCCGGACGCAAGGAGCGCCGCTTCCCGCGAGCACGAATTGTCACATCAACTCCTGTTTCTATCGACAGCGTTCCGGCAGGTTGCCCCGTGGAACGTGAGTATCGCACCAAATCGGACAAATATACCGCCAATGCGGACTTCTGGCAATTCCCTACCTAACTCCTTGTGAAACATCGCCCTTACGGTACGCCGGGAGCCGTGAAACGGTTCCCCCGTCGGGGGTCCACCCGAAAGGCACCGCCCCGCGCATCTTGGGAGACGCGCGGGGCGGTCCGGGCGTCACACAGCCCCGGTCAGGATCGGCAGGCTGCTACTGGGCCATGAACTCCTTGATTTCCGAGACCAGCTTGGTGAGCGAGCTCTTGGCATCCCCGAACAGCATGGCGTTGCGGGGGTGGTAGAACAGGGCGTTGTCGATCCCGGCAAATCCCGGGTTCATTGACCGCTTCATCACGATGATGCTCTTCGCGTGGTCCACGTTGAGTATCGGCATGCCGTAGATCGGCGAGGCGGTGTCGGTCCGGGCGGCCGGATTCACCACGTCATTGGCTCCGATCACCAGGGCGACGTCGGCCTGCTCGAACTGGTCGTTGATCTCGTCCATGTCGAGGAGCTGATCGTAGGGAACGTTGGCCTCGGCCAGCAGGACGTTCATGTGTCCCGGCATCCGGCCGGCCACCGGGTGAATGGCATACTTGACCTGGCCACCGTTCTTGCCGATCAGCTCGGCCAGTTCCCGGACCACATGCTGGGCCTGGGCGACGGCCAGGCCGTACCCCGGGACGATGATGACCGACTGGGCATAGGCCAACTGCACCGCGGCATCCTCGATCGTCACGCTACGGGCCACCAGCCCGGTCGCCGACTGCTGACCGGCGCCGAGCGCCGCGGAGGTGTCGCCCCCGCCGAACGCCCCGAAGAGCACATTCGCCAGTGACCGGTTCATCGCCTTGCACATGATCCTGGTGAGGATGATGCCGCTCGAGCCCACGAGGGCGCCGGCGATGATCAGCACGTGATTGTCGATCACGAACCCGGTCATCGCCGCGGCGATCCCCGAATAGGAGTTGAGGAGCGCGATCACCACCGGCATGTCGGCGCCGCCGATGGGGATCACCAGCAGTACGCCGAGCAGCATGGCGATCGCCAGCGCCCCATAGAACGCCCCCATCGGGGCACCGGCCGAGAACACCTGCCAGCCACCGAGCCCCAGGACTGTCAGGAAGAGCAGCGCGTTGAGCACGGACTGCATCGGGTAGGTGATTGGCTTGCCGGTCATCACCTCCTGCAGTTTGGCCCAGGCGATCATCGAGCCACTGAAGGTGACCGAACCGATCAACAGCGAGAGTTGCACGGTGACCCCGGTCTCCACCGGCAGCATCTCGC
>JAHEFN010000355.1 GCA_024640185.1 Gemmatimonadota bacterium
GGCCTCCGTCCCCCCACACACCATCGCGTCGGCCATGCCGTTGGCGATGAGGAGGGCGGCATCGCCGATCGCATGCGCGCCCGAGGCGCACGCGGAAACCGTGCAGTAGTTCGGTCCGCGGAAGCCGTGCTCGATCGAAACGAGCCCGGCGGCCATGTCCCCGATCATCATCGGGATGAAGAGTGGGCTCACGCGGCGGGCACCCTTCTCGCGGAGCAGGTTGTGCTGCTCCTCGTAGACCCACATCCCGCCGATGCCCGAACCGACGACCACGCCGATCCGGTCACCGTTTTCCGAACCCAGCCCGGCCTGCCGGATCGCTTCGCCCGACGCCACCATGGCGAACTGGGTGAAGCGGTCCATGCGCTTGGCTTCCTTCTCGTCGAGGTGCTTGCCGATCTGGAAGTCGGTGACCTCGCAAGCGATGCGCGTCCGGTGGCCCGAAGCGTCGAACTGGGTGATCGGTCCTGCGCCCGACTTGCCGGAGAGGAGTGCCTCCCACATCGCGGACACACCGATCCCCACGGGGCTCACGGCCCCCAAGCCGGTGACGACAACCCTGTTCTTCACGACAACCTCGCCTGGCAGGACGCGACGCGCGGGGGGCAAATCCCCCGCGTCGCCGAGCGATCCGGTTACTTGTCCGCGAGAGCCTTCTCGAGGTACTCGACCGCGGCACCCACGGTGCGCAGCCCCTCGGCGGCCTCGTCCGGGATCTCGACGTCGAACTTGTCCTCGAAGTCCATCACGAGCTCGACGATGTCCAGGGAGTCAGCACCGAGGTCGTCGATGAACGACGCCTCCATGGTGATCTGCTCCGCGTTGACGCCGAGCTTGTCCTCGATGATCTGCTTAACCTCGTTGACGATCTCCGCCACGGCGGGTCCTCCTCGAAAATGTGGTTGAGGTCAGGTGCGACCAGGCCGCCACGGCCTAGGCCATCACCATCCCCCCGTCACAGTTGATCACCTGACCGGTGATGTAAGCAGCATCCGCCGAAAGAAGGAAGGCCACCGAGGCGGCCACATCCTCCCCCGAACCCAATCGCTGCAGGGGAATCTGGGACTTCATCGTGGTGACGGCGGATTCGGGCAGGTCAGCCGTCATCTCCGTCTCGATGAAGCCGGGAGCCACCGCGTTCACGGTGATGCCCCGACTCGCCAGTTCGCGCGCGGCGGCGCGCGTCATGCCGATCATGCCGGCTTTGCTGGCGGAATAATTGACCTGGCCGGCGTTGCCCATCTGGCCCACGACCGACGTGATGTTCACGATGCGCCCGCTCTTCTGGCGCATGAAGACCGGCGCGACCGCCCGGAGGAACCAGTACGCGCCGTCGAGGTTGACGTCCATCACCTCGCGCCACTGCTCGGGCTTCATGCGCGCCAGGAGCGAGTCACGGGTGATCCCTGCATTGTTGACGAGGCCATCGATCCGACCCTGCTTTTCGCGCACCTCGGCGACGATGCGCTCTGCCGCCTCGGGGTCGCCCACGTCGGCCGGATAGATCCCCACCGTGGCACCCTGGAGCCCCGCGGCCACCTCGCGCAGGACTTCCTCGCGCCGGGCCACCAGCGCGAGGTCAAAGCCGTCGGCCGCGAGCCGGGCCGCAATGGCCCGCCCGATGCCC
The DNA here is from genome assembly GCA_024640185.1 of Gemmatimonadota bacterium. Classification (GTDB taxonomy): domain Bacteria; phylum Gemmatimonadota; class Gemmatimonadetes; order Gemmatimonadales; family GWC2-71-9; genus Palsa-1233. The sequence continues at coordinate 1,628 of JAHEFN010000355.1, forward strand.
TGGCTCGCCCCGGTGACGAGGATGACTGGTCGATCGCTGGTGTCGCCCAAAGGAGCGCCTCCCCCGCCCGGATGGCAGGCCACGATTGCACAGAAAGGGTCGGCAGCTCACGCCCCCGACCGGCGCCGGGATACTTACTGCTGCCCCGAAATGGTGGCAAGGACTTTCTCGATGCCCTCAACGGTCGAAGTCGCGTGGAATTCGGCGTTTCGGAACGCTTTGGCGCCAAGCGCCGTGAGCACATTCCCCGGCCCCACCTCGATGAAGAGATCGACGCCCTGGGAGACCATCCAGGCCACCGAATCGTGCCAGCGCACCGGCGACACGAGCTGCTCGACGAAGCCCTCGCGCAGGCGTGGGGCCTGCTCCACGGGGCCAGCGGTGATGTTGGTGACGATCGGGCATCGCGGGTCGGCCATGTCGATCGGCGCGAGGAACTCCTGGAACTCGGGCTGCACCACGGCCATCAGCGGCGAATGGAAGGCACCACTGACCGGCAACGGGATGACACGGCGCGCCCCGGCTTCCTTGAGGGCGAGTCCGGCCGCCTCCACCGCAGTCACGTCGCCCGAAATGACGAGCTGCACGGAGCTGTTCACGTTCGCGAGAACGACGCGCCCGTGTTCGCCGGATTCAGTCAGCTTGCGGCAGATCGAGGAAATCTCCTCGATCGGCAGGCCCATCACCGCAGCCATGGTGCCCGGGACCTTGTTGCCCGCGTCGAACATCAGCTCTCCGCGACGACGCACGATGCGCAGGGCATCGGCCGGCGTGATCGCGCCGACTGCCGATGCCGCGCTGAATTCCCCGAGGCTGTGGCCCGCGGCAAAAGAAGGCTCGAGAGGGAGTCGCTCCCTCAGCACCCCGGCGACAGCGAGGCTGTGCAGCAGGATCGCCGGCTGCGCGTTCCGCGTCT
>JAHEFN010000356.1 GCA_024640185.1 Gemmatimonadota bacterium
GTCGCGCCAGAACTCCTCGCGCAGCACCGGGATGCGGCGGAGCGCCTCCTCGAGTCCCTCGCGATTGCGCGCCATGCCACAGTGTTCCCACATCAACAGTCCGAGTTCGCGATGGAAGGAATCGACACTGCGGGTCCCGTTGATGGCCAGCAGGCGTGCCAGTCGGTCGGTGGCCACCTGCTCCGCCTCGGCGAAGGCCGGATGGCTGGTGTCGACCGGGGCGAGCCCGCCACGGGCGAGGTAGTCACCGAGGGTGTACGGCAGGATGAAATAGCCGTCGGCCAATCCCTGCATCAGGGCCGAGGCGCCCAGACGGTTGGCGCCGTGATCGGAGAAGTTCGCCTCGCCCAGGACGTGGAGGCCGGGGAGGGTGCTCATCAGGTTGTAGTCAACCCAGAGTCCCCCCATCGTGTAGTGCACGGCGGGGTAGATCCGCATCGGGACTCGATAGGGGTCTTCCCCGGTGATCCGCTCGTACATGTCAAAGAGATTGCCGTACCGCTCGGCGATGGTCTCCGCGCCGAGGCGCTCGATCGAGGACTGGAAGTCCAGGTAGACGCCCCGTCCCCCCGGGCCGACTCCGCGGCCGTCATCGCAGACCTCCTTGGCCGCTCGCGAGGCGATGTCGCGGGGGGCGAGGTTGCCGAATGAGGGGTACTTGCGCTCGAGGTAGTAGTCGCGCTCCTCCTCGGGGATTGCTCCCGGGGCACGCTGGTCCCCGTGGGCCTTGGGAACCCAGCACCGTCCGTCGTTGCGAAGCGACTCCGACATCAGGGTCAGCTTCGACTGGTAGTCGCCGCTGACCGGAATGCAGGTCGGATGAATCTGCGTGAAGCACGGATTGGCGAACCCGGCGCCCTTCTTCCACGCCCGGAACGCGGCGGTCACGTTGCAGCCCTTCGCGTTCGTGGAGAGGTAGAAGACGTTGCCGTACCCGCCGGTGGCCAACACGACGTCATGCCCGGCGTGCGAGCGGATCTCACCGGAGACGAGGTCACGGGTGACGATGCCACGGGCCCGGCCGTCGACCACCACGACATCGAGCATCTCATGGCGGCTGTACATCTTCACGTTGCCGAGACCGATCTGGCGTTCGAGCGCCTGGTAGGCGCCGATCAGCAGCTGTTGGCCGGTCTGGCCGCGGGCGTAGAAGGTGCGCGACACCTGCGCCCCACCGAAGGAGCGATTGGCCAACGTTCCGCCGTATTCGCGCGCGAAGGGCACGCCCTGGGCGACACACTGGTCGATGATGTCGACCGACACCTCGGCGAGTCGATGGACATTCGCCTCGCGGGATCGGAAGTCCCCGCCCTTGATGGTGTCGAAGAAGAGCCGCCAGACGGAGTCGCCGTCGTTCTGGTAGTTCTTGGCCGCATTGATGCCTCCCTGCGCGGCGATCGAGTGGGCCCGACGCGGCGAGTCCTGGAAGCAGAAGCAGGAGACCTGGTAGCCGAGCTCGGCGAGGGAGGCCGCCGCCGACGCCCCGGCCAGACCCGAGCCCACCACGATGACGTGGAACTTTCGCTTGTTGGCCGGTGAGACCAGCCGGAGGTTTGATCGATGGGTATCCCACTTCCGGGGCAGCGGCCCGGCGGGGATGTTCGCGTTCAGGTCCATGTGCGTCGTGCCCTCATCGCGGGGGCCACTGCAGCACCCCGAGGAGCGCTGACAGGGGAATGAGAAGGAATCCGCCGGCAATGACCACCGCGAGCACCACCGCGAGGCCACGGCGCGTCCGGTCCCAGGCAGGGTGGCTGACGCCGAGGGTCTGGAAGACCGACCAGACCCCATGCCACAAATGCATCCCGATCGTGAGCATCGTCACGGCATAGAACAGCGCGACCGGCACGGACTGCATGCCGACGATCAGGTTCCGTCCCACCTCGCCCTCCCGGAAGTCGGGATGGAGGGTGCCGGTGGTGTAGTGGAGGATGTGGTAGACGATGAAGACCACGACCAGGACCCCGCCCCATCGCATCGTCCGCGCCGCATAGGTCGCGACCTGGGCCTCTCGACGATCGTAGTCGGCGGTGCGGGCCCCGCGCGCCATCTGGGTGAGTTGCCACGCCGCGGCGACATGGATGCCGACCAGGGCGAGCAATCCGAGGCGGGCGACCCACAGCAATGGGCCGAACGAGCGGAGGAAGGCCGCATAGTCGTCGAGGTGCTTGGGGTCGCTCAGCACCGTGGCGTTGGAGATCATGTGCGAGAGCAGGAACAGCACCAACAGGATGCCACTCCCTGCCATCGCGATCTTCTTGCCGATCGTGCTGCGCCAGATGGCGACGAGCCGGTTCATCGCGTCCTCAGACGGTGGTCTGGACGGCGCGGACAGCCTCGGCCGAGGCGTGCAGGGCGGCGCGTTCCTCATCCGAGAGGGTGATCTCCACCACCCGCTCGAGTCCGGTGCGTCCCAGCAGACAGGGCACCCCGCAATACACGTCGTGGAGCCCGAATTCGCCCTCCAGCCACGCCGAGGCCGGCAGGAGGCGCTTGCGGTCATGCACGATCGCCTCGACCATCTGCAC
>JAHEFN010000357.1 GCA_024640185.1 Gemmatimonadota bacterium
CTGGATCTTCCCGGTGGAGCCATCGCTCAAGTTGATCGCCGACATGTTCGAGTGGGCCGGGACGCATACCCCGAAGTGGAACACCATCTCGATTTCGGGCTACCACATTCGCGAGGCGGGGTCGACCGCGACGCAGGAGCTGGCCTTCACCCTCCTCAACGGCTTCACCTATGTCGAGCGCGGCATCGCCCGTGGGCTCGACATCGACCAGTTCGCGCCGCGGCTCTCCTTCTTCTGGGATGTCCACAACGACTTCTTCGAGGAGATCGCCAAGATGCGCGCGGCACGACGCATCTGGGCGCGTCACCTGAAGGAGCGGTACGGCGCCACCGATGAACGGTCGATGAAGATGCGCTTCCACTGCCAGACTGCCGGCGTGTCGCTCACGGCCCAACAGCCGCTCAACAATGTCGCCCGGGTCGCCTACCAGGCGATGGCGGCCGTGCTCGGGGGCACCCAATCGCTGCACACCAATGCCCTCGACGAGACCCTGGCCCTCCCCACCGAGACCGCGGTCAGGGTGGCGCTGCGCACCCAGCAGATCCTGGCCCACGAAACCGGGGTGGCCAGCGTCGCCGATCCCCTCGGGGGATCGTGGTATGTCGAGGCGCTCACCGACCAGCTCGAAGCCGAGGCCGAGGCGATCTTTGCCGAGGTCGAGGGGATGGGTGGGGTGGTCCCGGCCATCGAGGCGGGATGGTTCCAGCGCGAGATCGCGGCCTCGGCCTCGAGGTTCCAGGCCGAGGTGGAGACCGGCCGCACGACGGTGGTCGGGGTCAATGCCTTTGTCGAGGATCAGGAAGAACCGATCGAGATTCTCAAGGTTGACGAGGCCGCCGAACGCCTGCAGCGGGCCCGGATGGCCTCGATGCGTGCCGCGAGGGACGAGACGGTGGTGGCCGAACGATTGGCCGAGCTTGACCGGGCCGCACGGGAGGATCGCAACGTGATGCCTGCGATGCTCGATTGTGCCCGCGCCTATTGCACGTTGTATGAGATCCGGCACGTCCTCGAAGCGGTCTGGGGATCGTACCGCGAACCAGTTTTCTTCTAGCACCACGGGGAGCCATCAGATGGCCACGGCACGCAAGAGTGCAAGCGACCGCGACCTGCTGCGGATGAAGCCCGGTCCGCATCCGGTTGTCACCTGTTACCTCAAGATCGAGCCGCGAGACCGCACGCGGCAGAAGTACCTGACCAAGGTCAAGAATCGCGTCAAGGATCTCGAGTACGGACTGCCGTCACTGGGCTGGGACAAGGCCCAGATGGCCGTGATCAAGTCCGACCTCAAGCGCATCGTCACGTTCCTCTCCAACGCCGAGAAGCTGCCGACCTCCCAGGGGGTGGCGATCTTCGCCTCCAAGGGCCACAAGCTCTTCGAGGTGCGCCCCCTGCCGAAGGTCCACCGGTCGCGCTTGATCGTCGACCGCACCCCGCTGGTGCGGGAACTGGCGGCCTCGGAGGAGGAGTTCGGTCGGTTGTTCACCGTGGTCCTCGACCGGGCGACCGCACTGATCTGGGAGGTCACCGCGTTCGGCGCCAAGATGATCCGCAAGGTGGAGACCGAGATCACCCGAGGTGGTCGGTATCACCAGACCCGCTCGCGGGCCGACTGGACGGCCGAGCACACCTACCACAACCGGATCCAGAACGAGAAGCGCCGGCACTTCGAGGCAGTGGCTCGCGCCCTGTTTGAGGTCGATCGTCGCTCCCCCGGGCATCAGGTCGTGGTGGCGGGGGCGGGCAGTGATGCGGCAGCGCTTGAGCCCTACCTGCACAGCTACCTGGCCGATCGGTTGATCGGCGTGGCGAAGATGGCGCCCAAGGATGCCACGGCAGGATCGGTGCAGGAACTGACGATGTCGGTGAGGGCGGGCCACGCCCGGGCATCGGAGCACCGTCACATCGACGAGTTCAAGGAGGCCCTCGGGACCGGGTGGGCCGTCAATGGGGTGCAGGAGACCCTTGAGGCGCTCGGCAATGGCCAGGTCCGGATGCTGTTGGTCGATGGCGCCACGGTGCAGGCGGGCTTCCGATCGCTCGCCACCGGTCGCCTTGCCACGGGGGCCGTGGACCTGCGACCCGACGGTGACGTCGTGCCGACCCTGGATGTGATCGACGATGCCATCGAGGAGGCGCTCCGGCAACGGGTGGCCCTCGATGTGCTCCACGACGACGAGTCACAGCATGAGATCAATGGTCTCGCCGCTTTGCTTCGTTTCAAGTGACCGGAGAACCGACATCATGACATCTGCCGCGGATGCCCCACCGCTTTCTCGCCCGGTTCGCGTGTTGGTCGCCAAGCCGGGTCTCGATGGTCACGATCGTGGAGCGAAGGTGGTCGCCGCGGCCCTGCGGGATGCCGGCATGGAGGTCATCTACACCGGACTCCACCAGACACCGGAGATGATCGCCACGGCTGCGGTCCAGGAGGACGCCGACGTGGTGGGGCTCTCGATCCTGTCCGGAGCCCACATGACCCTCTTCCCCCGGGTCCGGGCACTGCTGGACGAAATGG
>JAHEFN010000358.1 GCA_024640185.1 Gemmatimonadota bacterium
AAGACGAAGTCGGTCCAATGTTCCGGAATGAACCCGCTGCGTTTCTGGGGACCGGCGGTGAAACCGGTGCCCAGCCAGCCACCGGAGCCGATGGCGATCTTCGACTGGATCGCCTGGAATCCCCGGTGACTCGGGTCGGAATACGGATCGATGAACGTCAAGATCCGGGCACGCTGGAACTCACCGAGTCGGTTCCACACCACAATGGCCATCACCCCCATCGCCGAGTTGGCGAGATAGATGACGATCGCCTCGAGCAGGAAGGGCCTCCAGACCAACAGCATCGCGAACAACGCCACCATCCAGACCGACCAGAGGCCGGTACTCCAGGCCAGCAGGAGGGAGATCACCGGTGAGGCGAGGTAGATCAGCAGGGGCAGCCCGACCCCGGACCAGAAGAGGGTCGCGAAGAGAATGCCGGCGAAGACCATGGCACTGCCGAGATCCGGCTGCATCAGTACCAGCAAGGCCGGGACCGCGGCGATCAGGATCGGCGGCAGCAGCCCACCGAGCGAGGTCGGTGGTTCGCGACGGGCAGCAAGCCACCGCGCGAGCATCAGGATGGTGGCCAGTTTGGCGAATTCTGCCGGCTGAATCCGGGCACCGCCGATCCCCAGCCACGAACTGGTGCTGGCCGCCGTCCCTGCCCCGGAGCCGACCACCAGGGTGAGGGCCAACAGGAACAGCGCACCGCCGTAGAGCCACGGTGCGGCCCACTCGAGCAGGCGGAACGACACGCGCGAGCTGACCACGGCGGCGACCACTCCGACGCCGAGGAAGACCACCTGCTTGATCCAGACATCGGCGGCTCCCGAGGCGATGTCGGTTTGACCGGCGGAGTAGAGCACCGTGATCCCCGCCGTGGCGAGGAGGATCAGCAGCAGGATCAGGGGACGCTCAAGGCGGCGAATCACCGCGGCCCCTCGTCGCCGGCACTGTCGGACACCGCTGGCTCCGGCAGCGAGTCGATGGCGAGCGCATCTGATGGGGGCCCCAGCGCCTCGGTGACCGGCAGGTCGACGGGCACACTGATCACCGCGGCATCCGGACCCAACAGGTAGCGGCGGATCATCCGCACCACGTACGGCGCCACGGTCGAACCATGCTCACCGGCCTCGACCACCATGCCGATGACGATCTCGGGCCTGTCGTGGGGGGCAAAGCCGATGAACCAGCCGGCATCGGCTTGGCCCGACGGCATCTGCCCGGTCCCGGTCTTCCCCGCCACCAGCAGTTCGCCGCCACCCGAGAATCCAGCCGTCCCCCCGACCGCCACGACCTCGGCCATCGCATTGCGGAGTCCCGCCAATTGCTCCGGGGTGAGGGCCAGGTCGGTCCGGGGTGCCCCTCGACGGCGGGTGACCAAGAACGGGGCTTGGTTCAGGCCGCCGTTGGCGAGCGCGGCGTAGAACGCGACCATGCCGGTGAGGGTCTGGGTGTTGCGTCCCTGGCCGATCGAGAGGTTGAGGGTCTCGCCGCCGTACCAGACGCTGCGGCCGCGGGCGTCGACGTAGTCCTTGATGCGCCGTTCGAGACCGGGGCGTGCCTCACCGGGGAGGTCGATCCCGCTGGGTTCACCAAGCCCGAGCCGTTGGGCATCTGCCAACAGCGTGTCGGGCCCAAGCATCAGTCCCAGTTGATAGAAATAGACGTCACACGATGTCTTGATCGCCCCCGTCAGGTCGACCCGGCCGTGGCCCTCGGGCTTCCAGCACTTGAACCGCCGCGATCCGAACTGGTAGCCCCCGGTGCACGGCTCGGCCATCCGGGTGGTCATGGTGACCAGCCCTCGCTTCAGCCCCATCGCCGCGACGGCAAGTTTGAACGGGGAGGCCGGCGGATAGGTTCCGCCGACGGCACGATCGAAGAGCGGGATCCGGGGATCGGCATTGAGCGCCTGCCAGTCCGCGGTCGAGATTCCGCCCACGAAGAGATTGGGATCGAAACTCGGGAAGGAGTAGAGGGCGAGGACACCGCCATCCGGGCGCATGGCGATCACCGCCCCGTTCCGCCGCCGCAGAAAGCTGTCACTGGTCCACATCGAATCGATGAACCGCTGCAACGGGAGGTCGATGGTGGTCTGGATCGATGCCCCGGGAGTCGGAGCCACCGTGCGGCCCACCAGCTCACCCCGGATCATCCGTCCCGCGGGGGTCACCTCCGCGTAGCGGACGCCCGCCCGCCCCCGGAGGACCGAATCGTAGGCGACCTCGAGGCCGGCCTTGCCGACGATATCGCCCATTCGTGCCTCCCGAAAGGTGCCCCCTTCGAGTTCCGTGGCGCTGATCCCCCCGGCATACCCGGCGACATGCCCCACCGCCGCCCCGTCGGGGTAGTGTCGACGCGGCTCGGCCTGGATCACCAGGCCGGGAATCGCCGCCCGACGCTCCTGCAGTCGCGACACGATCAGGAAGTCACCGGAGCCATAGACCAGGACCGGCCGGAACGGCGCGGTACGCCACTCGGCGACGATGGCATCGATATCGAGCGTGTCCTCGGGAATCA
>JAHEFN010000084.1 GCA_024640185.1 Gemmatimonadota bacterium
TTCCGATTGGATCGGAAAGGTCCCCGAGTTGTTGTCGTCCTCACCGTGGGTGAAGAGGATGGCGTCCTTGATCTCGTTGGCGTAGGTGAATGGTGACATCCTGAGGTACACCGGCATCGCTTCCCAGTAACTGCGTGGCTCCGCCTGAAATCCGAATGGTGTGAGGCTTCGATTGTACGCGCCGCTTCGCGCGATCCCCGCCTTGAAGAGCCTCGTGTGGGCGAGCAGGTTCGCCGTCATGAAGGCACCGTAGGAGTGTCCACCCACCGCCATCTGTTCCCGGTCACCGACCCCCATCGCCACCAGGGTGTCGATCGCCGCCTCGGCGCTGGCCACCAGCTGCTCGATGTAGCTGTCGTTGGGCTCATCCCCTTCCCCGACCACCGGGAAGGAGGGATCGTCGAGGATCCCGTAGCCTTGGGTCAACAGGAAGAGGTGGCTCGATCCGCCGGGTCGTGTGAACCGGTAGGGTGACCCGCTCACCTGTGACGCAGCGGCAGCGGAGGCAAACTCGCGCGGGTAGGCCCAGAGCAGGAATGGCAGCGGACCATCGCGGTCACGGTCGTAACCAGCGGGGAGGTAGAGTCGGCCCGACAGCTGGAGACCATCATCGCGGTGGTAGGTAATCAACTCGGAGGTGATCCCCGCGAACGCCGGGGCCGGGTCGACGACATCCGTCAACTGCACCGGAGCCCGGCGGCGGACCAGGTCACGTTGGAAGTAGTTGGCCGGTTCGGTCTTCGACTCACGACGGGTGATGAACAGCCCGGCGTCGGCATCGATGGCACCGACGATCGTCTCGTAGTGGGGCGCGGCCGACCGGAAGAGCCGGGTGGTCTTGCCACTGGCGAGTTCCATCCGATCGAGGAACGGCCGGTCGCCGTCGGGCGACGCACCAGCCCCGCTCAACCAGAGCGAGCGACCATCGCGCGAGAACTGGAGGAGCCGGGCACCCTCGGGAGTCTCCCGGGTGAGCGGTGACCCGGGATCGTTGTAGCGATCCTGGCTCGAGCGCTCCCACAGCAGCCGGGGTGCGGCCCCGGGGCGCGAGGGATTGATGAGCCATGTCCGTGTCATCCGGGTGGGAGCCCAGGACTCCGAGGCGAGCGCGACGTCGGCGCGGCCCCAGGTGACCCCCCCGGCGCGCCACGCCGTCTCGAGCAGGGTCGTCGCTGCCCCGGTGAACGGGGCGTCGAGGGTGAGGATCCGGTCCCGCTTGGCCACCGCATTCGCCGGGTCGCCGCCATCGAGTGCCTCGATCCATACCAGGGTTGCCGGGGCATCCTCCCGCCAGCGCCAACTCCGTGGGCCGGGCAGCACCGCCCCCCTGGCAATCGGGGAGACCTCCACCTCGGGCTGGTTCTTGAGCACCCGGGCCACCGAGCCATCGGCCCGCCAGATCTCGGTACGGGAGGGGAAGTTGTACCACGGGAACTGGTAGGAAAACGGCCGCTGAAGCGTCTCGGCGAGGTACCAGCGCCCATCGGGCGACGGCGAAAGCGCGACCACCATCCCGGACGGCCCGACTGCGGTCGTGGAGCCATCCAGCGCGACCCTCAGGTACTGGGTCTGGAAGTAGTGCTCGAAGAGCGCTTCGTCTTCCGGGGAGGTGAGCAGGTCTTGGTAGGTCCGCCCTGGAGCCCCGCGGCCGCTGGTCTCCTGGATCACCGGGCCACTCGGCACCGCCCTGGGTGCCGGTGCCGGCCCGCGGGTGGCCGGAATGGTGGCACAGAGCATCGCACGGCCGGCATCGACCCACTGACAGGGGCCACCATGGGCGCCGTTGAGGATCGGTCCCAGGAGCCGCCGCACCCGACCGGTGGTGTCGGCCACGTAGAGTGCGACGCCGTCATCACCGGTGACGGTGAAGGCGAAGTGGCCGCCATCTGGGGACCAATCGGCGCCGCCGAGCCGTCCCGGGTCCTGCATCGCAACCGGCACCTCCGAGCGGTCGCGGATCCTGAGCAAGGTGAATCCGCTGTACCCGAAGGTCGACACGGTCGCATTGGTGTGCGGGTTGATGCGTGATCCTGCCAACTTGAGGTGAGGTTCGGCGACCTCGGCGATGGCGGGCATCCCCCGCCGCTCCATCAGCACCATCCAGTCCCGACCCGGGGAAATCGAGACGCTCGGTGTCGGCCGCGCATCGAGCATCTGGGCGATGTCCGCCGGCGGCTGTCGGTAGCCATCCTGGGCCGAAAGCAGGGTCAGCGGAGCGAACGCGAGGACTCCGATGCAGAGGGCGGCATGACGGGTCATGACCAGATCTCCTGTGGCAGACTGTCGCCAGATCGAGCGGAAGGGGGGGTGCCCCCGACTGGGGCCCATCTTATCCTACGTCGAGCAGACGATCCTGCACCAGACCCAGACCACCCGGAGACCCCCCTGTCGCGACTCGGCATCAGCCTCACATGGCTCGGGCACAGCGCCTTTCACCTCGCGCCGGGCGGAGACGGTCTGATCACCCTGATCGACCCCTGGCTCGACAATCCTGATGTCGCCGATCGGCGACCGACTCCTGACACTCACACCCGGTGAGGCGGTGACCTGATGACCTCGATTGGCATGCTGGGCGTCCCGATGGACCTCGGTGCCTCGCGTCGGGGCGTGGAAATGGGCCCCTCCGCCGTGCGCCTCGCTCGACTGCAGCAGCGGCTCGAATCGTTGGGCCACACCGTGGTTGATGTCGGGGACGTGGCGGTCCCGACCCGGGAAACACTCGCCATCGGCCGCGGCGTCGACTATCTGCCAACCATCGGCGCCGTCTGTGGTGAGATTGCCGCCCGCACTGGTCGTCTCGTTCGTGAGGGCCTCGTGCCGCTGGTGCTGGGTGGCGATCATTCGATCGCGGCCGGGTCGGTCGCCGGTGTCGCCGACGCGCTCGCTGAACGGAAGGCGCGCCTCGGCTTGGTCTGGCTCGACGCCCATGCCGATCTCCACATCCCCGACAGCTCGGAGACCGGCAACGTCCACGGCATGCCCCTCGCCCACCTGCTCGGTCACGGTCATCCCGCGATGAGCCAGCTCACCCCGACGACCCCGTCGGTTCGTCCCGAGCACCTGGTCATCATCGGCGCCCGCGACCTCGACAGTGCCGAGAGTGAGCATGCCCGTGAGTGGGGAGTGCGGATCTATACGATGCGGGAGATCGACGAACGAGGAATGCGGGCCGTGCTCCACGAGGCCATCGCCCGGGTGACGACCGGCACCGACGGGATCCATGTCTCCCTCGACCTCGATTTCGTCGACCCACAGGAGGCGCCGGGGGTCGGCACCCCAGTGCGGGGCGGCGCCACCTATCGGGAGGCTCACCTGGCGATGGAGACCCTCGCCGATACCGGGAAGGTCATCAGCATGGATCTGGTGGAGGTCAATCCCGTCCTCGATCGGTTCAACCACACCGCCGAACTGGCCGTCGAACTGGTCGCCAGCGGCTTCGGCAAGCGGATTCTTCAGCGGTAGCTGGCCTGACCACCGCTGGTCGAGGCTTTAGGGTGGACGAAACCCTGCCGGGTGGCTAGAATGTCCGGGCGCCCCGGTGCCGGGCGCTTTTTTGTGATCTCGACCCGAACCGCGAGTGCCTGTGACACGCTGGACGCCCCCGACCGCCCTGCTGACCGCCACCCTTGGTGTGGCGCTCCTGGCGTCTCCGGTCACCGCCCAGTCGGCCTTCTCGACCCGCGAGAGCCCCTTCGCGACGGTTTCCCACACGATCCTCGGCGCCACTCAGCGCGACTCCCTGGTGGCCCTCGCCGAAGCCCAGGCGGGACTGCGCTATCGCTGGGGCGCCAAGCAGCCCGGCAAGGCCTTTGACTGCAGCGGTTTGGTCCAGTGGGTGATGGCCAAGTTCAGCATCGCGGTCCCCCGGACGTCGCGCGAACAGGCCAAGCAGGGCATCGCCATCGAGAAGGACCCCGACCAGCTGCTCCCGGGCGACCTGCTCTACTTCGGCCCCGGCAACCGGGTCGATCATGTGGGGATCTATCTCGGTGACGGCAAGTTCATCCATGCGGCGAATCGCCGGAAGGGTGTGATCGTCTCCGCGCTGCCCACTGGGCAGGCCGCCCGCACCTGGTGGAAAGGTGCCCGACGCCTCTTCACCTCGTTCGATCAGCTCGACCTCGAGCCGAGCATGGAGCTGAGTTACGTCAATCAGGTGATCGAGAGCTGACCACCGACTGACCGATCGATCTCGGCAGCCCTACCGACGGACCCCGGACTCCCCGGGGTCCGTTTTGCGTTGCTCAGTCCGACTCTCCTCGACCAACCACGTGACCAACGCGCCGATGCCGAGCGTCACCGCACCGCCGATCGCCTCCATCGGACGATCACGGATCACCACGACCACCGTCCAGAGGGAGAACGCCCCGAAGAAGAGCGGGGTCCACGGGTACCCCCAGGTCCGGTAGGGTCGGGGCAGGTCGGGCTCGCGGTACCGCAGCACGATCACGCCGAGCACCGCCAGCAGGGCAAAGAGCGTCAGGGTGAAGCCGGCATAGGTGAGCACCCCCTCGAAGGAGCGCGTGAGCACGAAGGCCACCGCGAGGGCACCCTGCAACAGCACCGCCCGTGACGGGGCGCCGGCGGCGTTGCGTTGTGCCAGGGCGCGAAGCGGCGGAAGGTCCTCGGCCATCACCTCGATCACCCGAGGCCCGGCGAGGGTCATCGCACTGACCGTCGAGACCAGCAGCAGCGCGATCACCCCGCTCATGATCCGGCCACCCTGCTCACCAAAGATCTGACCCGCGGCGATGGCGCCCACTTCCGACTGGCCATTCAGGTAGGCGATCGGCGTGGTGCGCAAGAAGATCCAGATCAACCCGACGTACAGCAGGGTGACGAGCATGGTGCCGACGACGAGGGAGCGTGGCACGGTGCGCTCGGCATCGGCGACCTCCCCCTGGAAATAGGCCGCGGCGTTGAATCCCGAGTAGGCGTAGGAGACGAAGATCAGCGAGATCGCAAAGGGACCGCTGGCGATCTGGACGAGGCTGTCGCTGCTTGGCGTGAAGCTCAACCCCGACTCCGCCCCGCTGGTGAGGCCCGCCACGATGAAGGCAAGGATGAGGAGCACCTTGAGGGTGGTGACCGCCACCTGCACCCTGCCGCCGGTCGCGGGAGCGAGGAGGTGCACTCCGGTCACCGCCACGATCACCAGCAAGCCAAGTGGTTCGGCGGGAATCCCGACGAGGGGACCGGCATACTCCCCGATCGCCATCGCCGCCACCGCCACCGATGCCGCGAACCCCACCGCAATCGAGACCCAGCCTGCGATGGTGCCGATCCCTCGCGAGTAGATCCGGCTCAGGAACCGATATTCGCCACCGGAGCCTCGAATCGCCGCGGCGAGCTCGCCGTAGGAGAGTGCCCCCGCCATCGCGATCAGTCCGCCGATCCCCCAGAGGGCCAACAGCGTGAAGCCATCGGTGATCTGCTGGACCTGGAGGCCGAGGGTCACGAAAACCCCGGTGCCCACGATGTTGGCCACCACGGTGGCCAGCGCGGCGGCGAAGCCGAGTGGGCGAACGGGGGTGGGGGATGGGGTGCTCATCTGCCACGCAAGATACGCCGTCCTCTTGTGGCGGGGCGAGGGTGGGCCTAGCCTCCGGTCACCCCCCGCTCCCGGGCATGACACACCACCACACAGGACCAGCCATGTCGCCTCGTCCGTCAGACGCGCCGATGTCGCGGCGCGACCTGCTCAAGTCCGCGGCCGCCGCCGGCGCCGCCGTGACCCTCACGCCGCGTCAGCTCACCGCCGTCCCGCCGCCCCCCAGACCGCCCGGGGCAAGCTCGATGATGCGAACCCCCTTCGCTCGGCACGAGAACGTCCGCCTGGCCATCGTGGGCACCGGCCTCAGGGGCCGCTCGGTGCTGAACGAACTGCTCGCCGTTGACGGGGTCACCATCACCGCCTTGGCGGACATAGCACCGGAGAAGGCGGCTCGAGCCGCCAAGATGGTGACCGACGCGGGACACCCCGCTCCCGCCCTCTACACCAACGGCGACCACGACTTCGAGCGCCTGGTGACGCGAGATGACATCGACATTGTCTACACCGCGACGCCGTGGGAGTGGCACACGCCGGTCTGCCTCGCGGCGATGCGGGCGGGGAAGCACGCCGCGACCGAGGTGCCGGCGGCCAGCTCGCTCGAGGATTGCTGGGAGTTGGTGCGAGTCTCCGAGGAGACCCGACGGCATTGCATGATGCTGGAAAACGTCTGCTACAACTTCAACGAGATGTTGCTCGATGCGATGGTCAAGGCCGGGGCCCTCGGTGAGATCCTCTACGCCGAGGCAGCCTACATCCATGACCTGCGAGGCATCCTCTTCGAGAATCGTGACGAGGGACTCTGGCGCCGGGCCTGGCACACGCGACGGGAGGGCAACCTCTATCCCACCCACGGGCTGGGACCGGTCGCGTGGTACCTCGACATCCATCGAGGCGATCGCTTCGACTACCTCGTCTCGATGTCCACGCCGGAACGCGGCCTCACCGAATGGCGTGAGGCGCACGAGCCGAAGGATTCCCCCAAGTGGCAAGAGACGTACATCAACGGCGACATCAATTCCTCGCTGATCAAGACCGCACTCGGCAAGACCATCCTGCTGCAACACAACGTCTCGCTGCCCACCCCGTACGACCGCCTCAATGCGGTCCGCGGCACCAAGGGGGTCTTCCAGGACTTCCCGCCGCGGCTCTTCCTCGAGGGCCAGGAGGGCGGTCACGCCTTTCAGCCCCTCAGTGATGAACTGAAGGCCCGCTATACCCACCCCCTGTGGCAGCGCATCGGCGAGATCGCCCGTGCCAAGGGAGGCCACGGTGGCATGGACTACATCATGGCCTACCGGTTGATCGAGACGATGCACGAGGGGCTGGTGCCGGACTTCACCGTGTACGATGCCGCCGCCTGGAGCGCGCCGTGGCCACTGTCGGAGGCCTCGCTCGCGCTGACGAGCGCGCCGGTCAAGTTCCCCGACTTCACCCGCGGTGAATGGCAACAGGCGAGGGACGCCCGGTGAACCTGACCACGCTCGATTGGACGATCGTCCTGTTCTCCCTCGGGATCTGCTTCATCCCGGCCATCGTCATGGCCCGGCGGGCGGGCCAGAGCACCGCGGAGTTCTTCACCTCGGGTCGAGCGGCACCATGGTGGCTCATCGGCGTGTCGATGGTGGCCACCACCTTCTCGACCGACACCCCGAACCTGGTCACCGACCTGGTCCGCACCGGCGGCGTCGCCAACAACTGGCAGTGGTGGGCCTTCCTGCTCACCGGCATGGCGACGGTCTTCTTCTTCGCGAGGCTCTGGCGTCGCTCCGGGGTGCTGACCGATCTCGAGTTCTATGAGTTGCGCTATGGGGGCAAGGCCGCCTCGCTGGTGCGCGGCTTTCGTGCCGTCTACCTGGGACTCTTCTTCAACTGCTTCATCATGGCGTCCGTCAACCTCGCGGCGGCCAAAATCGCCAACGTGGTCCTCGGCTGGCCGATGTCACAGACGCTGTTGGTCTGTTTCGGCATCAACGTGATCTTTGCGGCCACCGGCGGACTCTGGGGCGTGATGTTGGTCGACCTGATCCAGTTCGGGATCGCGATGACCGGCGCGGTGGCGGTGGCCTATTTCGCCCTCAAGCAGCCGGAAGTCGGTGGGCTCTCCGGCTTGATGGAACGGCTCCCCACCGAGACCACCGCCCTGCTGCCCGACTTCGGTGACTGGGGGATGGCGCTCTCGATCTTTGTCATCCCGCTCACGGTCCAATGGTGGTCGGTCTGGTATCCCGGCGCCGAGCCGGGTGGCGGAAGCTATGTGGCGCAGCGGATGCTGGCCGCCCGCTCCGAACGCGACGCCATGAGCGGCACGCTCTTCTTCAATGCTGCCCACTATGCCCTGCGCTCCTGGCCGTGGATCCTGGTGGCGCTCGCCTCCATCCTGGTCTTCCCCGACCTCGATGCGATCCGCGAGGCCTTCCCGAACGTCGACCCGAACCTGGTCGGCAACGACATGGCCTACCCGGCGATGCTCAAGTTCCTCCCCAGCGGGTTCCTCGGCCTGATGGTGGCCGGGATGCTGGCGGCATATGTCTCCACGATCGTCACCCACCTCAATTGGGGGGCGTCGTACCTGGTGCACGATGGCTGGCGGCGCTTCGTCCGCCCCGATGCCAGCGAGAAGCACTACGTGATGATGGGTCGACTGATGACCGTCGTCCTGATGACCATCGCTGCCGGGCTCACGTTCGTGCTCGACACGGCCCAGCAGGCGTTCCAGTTGCTGTTGTCGATCGGTGCCGGCACCGGCCTGATCTACCTGCTGCGCTGGTTCTGGTGGCGGATCACGGCGTGGTGCGAGATCGTTGCCATGATCACCTCGTTCATCATGGCGATCGGCTTCTTCATCATCCAGAAGCAGGGAACCCCGATCCCGTCGTACGTGGTGCTGCTCTCCACCGTCGCGGTCACCTCGGTGGCATGGGTACTGACCGCGTTCTTCGGCCCCGCGGAGTCGGAGGAGACCTTGGCGGCCTTCTACCGGAAGATCCGGCCAGCCGGACCGGGCTGGGCCAGGATTCGGGCATCAACCGGCCTCCCCGCCTCG
>JAHEFN010000085.1 GCA_024640185.1 Gemmatimonadota bacterium
GGCTTGCCGGTCATCACCTCCTGCAGTTTGGCCCAGGCGATCATCGAGCCACTGAAGGTGACCGAACCGATCAACAGCGAGAGTTGCACGGTGACCCCGGTCTCCACCGGCAGCATCTCGCCCGCCGTCCCGGCCTTGAGCAGCTCCGCCCCGGCGACCAGCACCGAGGCGGCACCACCGAAGCCGTTGAGCAGCGCGACCATCTGCGGCATCGAGGTCATCTTCACCGACCGGGCCATCCAGAGACCGAGGCCCCCACCGGCCACCACACCCACGATGATCTCGGTCCATGAGACGAGGTTCGCGTCGAGGAGCGTCACCACGATCGCGAGGAACATCCCCCACGCCGAGAGGCGATTGCCGGAGGGAGCCGTTGCCGGTGACCCGAGGCGCTTGAGCCCGATGATGAAGAAGGCCGAAGCGACGAGGTAGCCGAGTTCCGCGAGGACATGGGGGATCATGACGCGCCCCCATCCTTGCGGAACATTCGCAGCATGCGATCCGTCACCGCGTACCCGCCGACGACGTTCATCATGGCGAAGGCTACCGCGCCGATGCCGAAGACGGTGCTCACCCAACCGTGCCCGCCACCCGCCACCACCAGGGCACCGACCACGGTGATCCCGCTGATGGCATTGGAGCCCGACATGAGTGGCGTGTGCAGGGTGGCAGGCACCCGCTGGATCAGCTCGAATCCGAGGAAGGTGGCGAGGGTGAAGATCACGACCCCGATGATGATGCCTTCACTCATGATGTCCCCCGCTGGCGCTGGGCGCCGTCGTGTGCGACGCACATCGCGCCGGTGATCTCGTCCTCGAGATCGAGCACCAGGTTGCCCTCGGGGCAAAGATGTTCGATGAGGGTCTGAACGTTGCGGCCAAACATCTGGGAGGCGTGCTGTGGCATGGTGCTCGGCAGGTTCAGTGGCCCGACCACGGTCACCTCGCCATGCACCACGGTCTCCCCGGCCCGGGTCAACTCGCAGTTGCCGCCGGTCTCGGCCGAGACGTCGATGATCACGGCACCAGCCTTCATCCCCTCGACCATCTCGCGGGTGATCAACCTCGGTGCCGGGCGGTTGGGAATCGCGGCCGTCGAGATCACCAGGTCACTCTGGTGGATCGCCCCCGCCACCGCCTCGAGCACTCGTCGCTGCTGGTCATCGGCGAGTTCCTTGGCATACCCACCGGCAGTTTCGGCGTCCTGCGAAAGCGCCTCAGGGGCGATGAACCTGGCCCCGAGGGACTCGACCTGTTCCGCCGCGGCGGCGCGGACATCGAAGCCGGAGACGATCGCGCCGAGTCGCCGCGCGGTGGCAATCGCCTGCAGCCCGGCCACTCCTGCACCGAGCACCAAGGCCCGGGCCGGCTGGATCGAACCAGCGGCCGTTGTGAGCATCGGCAAGAATCGCGGCAGGTGATGGGCCCCCAGCAGAACTGCCTGGTAGCCGGCCACCGTGGCCTGCGACGAAAGCACGTCCATCGACTGAGCCCGGGTGATCCGCGGCACCAGCTCCAGCGCCAGGACGGAGACCTTCTGGCGGTTGAGCGCCTCCAGGGCATCGGCGCCGTCGTTGCCCACCAGGGCCAGCAGCACACTGCCCTGTCGGAGCGTCCCTGCCCGGTCGGGACCGGGGCGGCGGACGCAGGCGACCAGGTCAGCGTCGCCGGCGGCGGCGCTCTCGACGACCGTGGCGCCGGCAGCCTCGTACGCCGCATCGGCGAAGAAGGCACTGACACCAGCGCCTTGCTCGACCACGACCTCGAGGTCTCGCTTGACCAAGCGGGCGACCGCATCAGGGGTCAGGGCCACCCGCCGCTCTCGCGGTGCGGTGTCCTTCAGGATTCCGATCTTCATGGACATGCGACTCCTCGGGAGGGTGCCGCGAGCCGGGGGGGGCACGGTCGCGACTGCAACATGGTAACCAATCCTAGGCAGCCTCGCGTGGACTTTCAACGATCGGCATGGTAGCGTCGGTCCATGCCGCATCGAATTCCCCGACTGGCGATCCACAAGTTCGGCGGTGCCGCCCTCGCCGACGCCGCGGCCATCAGAGAGGTTGCCGGAATCATCCGTGACCGGGAGGGCCCGCTGCTCGTGGTCGTCAGCGCGCTCCACGGCATCACGGACCTGTTGGTCGACCTGATCGCCACCGCCGAAGCCGGCAAGACCGCCAAGGCGGTCCGCGAGGCGCGACGCTTTCGGCGTCGGCACCTCGCCGTGGCCGAGGCACTGCTTCCCGTCAATCGTCGCCGAGCGATCGTGTCGGAGATCGAGACGGCCAGCGACGACCTCGAGGCGCTGGTCGGGGCCCTCGCCGTCCTCCACGAGTCGTCACCACGGATCCGCGACCATATCGTGGCCAGGGGAGAACGCCTCAGCGCCTTGATGGTGGCCGCCGCCCTCTCGGCCCGACGGATGAAGGCCGTGATGGTCGACCCCGTGACCGTGCTCATCACCGATGGACCCTACGGCGGCGCCTCCCCGAACCTCCCCGCGACCCGCACGGCGGCGAGGAGCATCCTCACACCGCTCCTGGCGGAGGGAATCATCCCGGTCGTTCCGGGGTTCCTCGGGAAGGCACCCGACGGGGGCACCGCGACGCTCGGCAGGGGCGGCTCAGACCTCAGTGCGACCACGTTGGGCGCCGCCCTGCGTGCCGCCAACGTGACCCTCTGGAAGGATGTGCCGGGACTGCTGACCGCCGACCCGCGGGTCGTGCCTGATGCCCGCCTGCTCGACCTCGTCCACCCGACGGAGGCGGCCGAGCTGGCCTATTACGGTGCCAAGGTGCTGCATCCTCGCGCGCTGTTGCCGCTGGCCGGCACCAAGATCCCACTCTGGGTCCGGCCCTTCGGCACCCCTGAGGCGGTCGGCACCGAGATCTCGACCCGGCGCGAGAGTGATCCACCACCGGTCCGCTCCCTCGCGGCCGTACCCGGCCAGGCCCTCGTCACCGTCGCTGGGTCAGGGATCCTCGGCGTCCCGGGGATGTCGGCACGGACCTTCGGGGCGCTGCAGGCGGCCGGCATCTCGGTCTCGCTGATCGCCCAGGCCTCGTCCGAATACACCATCGACTTCACCGTCCCCACGGCGGCGGCCGAGGAAGCCGTGACCGTCCTCCGCACCACCTTTCGACACGAGATCCAGCACGGCGAGCTGGAGGATGTCCGGGCACGTCCCGACGTGGCGATCGTGGCCGTCGTTGGCCTCCGGATGGCGGGACACCCCGGCATCGCCGCCCGGGTCTTTGATGCCCTCGAGACCGCCGAGGTCAACGTGGTGGCGATCGCCCAGGGATCCGCCGAGCACAACATCTCGATCGTCGTGGACCAGGACGCTGTCTCCCCGGCGTTGCGACGGATTCACGCCGCGTTCCAACTCGGCAAGGCCGGTGGTGGCCGGCCGCGGCGGCGCACCGGCAAGGACGTCATCCTGTTGGGTGCTGGCACCATCGGCCGGACCGTGCTCGAGTTGCTGCTCGCCACCCCGGACCGCTTCAGCGCCCTCCGACTTGTCGCGGTGGTCGACAGCCGGGGCATGCTGTTCGACCCCTCGGGACTCGAAGGCGACGCGCTGCGGGCGATCATCGCGGCGAAGCTCGCCGGCCGGTCGGTGGCGTCGCTCCCGGGTGGCTCCGCCGGGACGCCGCGGTCGGCGCTCAGGGACCTGGCCCAGCGCGCCCTGATTCGACCGGTGGTCGTCGATGCGACGGCGGAAGACACCGGCGAGATGCTCGAACACCTCGCCGACAACGGCTTCGACATCGTGCTCGCGAACAAGCGTCCCCTCACCGGCGAGACCGCCGAGTGGCGGGCACTCTACGCGACACTCGAGCGACACGGTGGTCGCCTGCGCCACGAGGCGACGGTCGGTGCCGGGCTGCCGACGGTCCTGGCCGTTGACCAGTTGATCCGCACCGGCGACCGGATCAGCCGGCTGGAAGGGTGCCTCTCGGGGACCCTCGGTGTGGTCCTGACGGCACTCCAGGAGGGCACCCCGTTCTCCCGGGCGGTGCTCGAGGCCCGTCAGCAGGGCATGACCGAGCCCGATCCCCGGGAGGATCTCGGCGGCATCGATGTCGCCCGCAAGGCCTTGATCCTCGCCCGGATGCTCGGCCAACGTCGGGAGCTTGAGGAGATCGACCGGGAGAGCCTGGTGCGGCGCGGTCGCCGTGGCGCGGTCGACGCCTGGCTTGGTGCCCTTCCCCGCGATGATGCCTGGTGGGCCCGACGCGCCGAACGGGCCCGAGCAGAGGGAGGCGTCCTCCGGTACGTCGCACGTGTGACACCGCAGAAGGCCTCCGTCGGCCTGCAGCTCCTCCCCCAGACCCACCCACTCGGCCAGTTGTCAGGTTCCGCCAACCGCCTGGTGATCACCTCGGAGCGGTACCGGCAGCCATTGGTGATCACCGGCCCGGGTGCCGGCCCGGCGGTGACCGCTACCGGGGTCTTGGCCGACCTCCTCGCCCTGACGGGGGGATGATGCACGATCACGCGACGGCATTCGCCCCGGGATCGATCGGCAACGTCGGGCCGGGACTCGACATCCTCGGCCTGGCGATCGCCGGCGCCGGCGACACGGTCGAAATCGCCCGGATGGATGGGACGGCGATGGTCGTCGATGATGCCGGCCACCCGGATCTCCCCACCGACCCCACCGCCAACACCGCAGCCATCGCTGCGGCCGCGGTGCGGTCGGCCGTCGGGAGCAGCATCGGGATGCGGCTGCGGATCACCAAGGGCCTGCCCCTCTCGGGAGGCCAGGGTGGCAGCGCGGCGTCGGCGGTGGCCGGCGCGGTGGCCGCCAACGCCCTGCTCGACGCCGGCCTCGACAGCGCGGCCCTGCTCGCCTGTGCCCTCGAAGGGGAAGCGGCGGTCGCTGGACGCCACCTCGACAACCTGGCGCCTTCGCTGCTGGGTGGGCTCGTCCTGGTGCGGTCGGTCTCGCCCGTCGATGTGGTGCGTCTGCCGCTGCCGCCCCTGCAGGTCATTCTGGTGCATCCAGACCAGCGGTTGCGGACCCGGGATGCGCGAGCGGCGCTGCCCGCATCGGTGCCGCGAGAGGTTGCGCTGCAGCAGGCCGCGAACATCGCCGCGATGGTCGCCGGCGCCTGCCTCGGCGACCTCGAGCTGCTCAGCCGCGGCATCGACGACCGGATCGCCGAGCCGGTGCGGGCATCGCTCCTCCCCGGATTCGCTGCTGCTCGCCGCGCCGCACTCGATGCCGGTGCCCTCGGGAGCTCGATCAGTGGGGCGGGACCAACGGCCTTCGCGCTCGCCCGGCTGGATGACGACGCGAGTCGCATCGCCTCGGCCATGGTCGCGGCATACCTGGAGGCGGGGCTGATGGCGCACGCCACCATCACCGGGATTGATGACGAGGGAGCACGACGGCGATGACCAGCACCTCACGCATGGTCGTCCGCTGTGACGACTGCCGGACTGACTGGCCCGAAGCGCAGCCACGGACCCGTTGCGCCTGCGGCGGATTGTTGGCGATCGTGCATCAGCCGCGGTTCCACGGCGACGCGCTGCGGGCACATTTCGACGACGACCGGGCCCTCGGGCCGCTGTCTGCCGCCTCAGGTGTCTGGCGCTTCGCCGAGATCGTGCAACCGCTCTCCGCGCCGCGGGCCGTGAGTCATCCCGAGGGGAACACGCCCCTGCTCCATCGTGACCGTCTCGATCGGTGGAGTGGGGTCGAGGGACTCCGGCTGAAGCATGAGGGGCACAACCCGACGGGATCGTTCAAGGACCGGGGCATGACGGTGGCCGTGACCCAGGCGGTGCGTGTGGGGGCCCGTGCCGTCGCCTGTGCCTCGACCGGCAACACCTCGGCAGCCCTGGCGGCCTATGCCGCCCAGGCAGGGATCCCCGCCATCGTCTTCGTCCCGGCTGGCCAGGTCGCGATGGGCAAGATGGCCCAGGCACTGGCCTACGGAGCGATCACCCTGTTGGTCGAGGGTGACTTCGATGCCTGCCTCCGGTTGGTACAGGAGGCCGGTGACGAGCTGGGGATCTACCTCGTCAACTCGATCAACCCGTTTCGGCTCGAGGGGCAGAAGACGATCGTCCTCGAACTGCTGCGTCAACTCGACTGGCAGGCCCCCGACTGGATCGTGGTCCCCGCCGGCAACCTCGGCAACACCGCCGCGTTCGGAAAGGCACTGGCCGAAGCCCGCCAATGGCGACTGATCGACCGGCTCCCGAAGATCGCCGCCGTGCAGGCCGGTGGCGCGGCGCCCTTTGCCGCGGCGTTCAGCCGCGGGTTCGACCGACTGGTGCCGGTCCAGGCGGAGACGCTCGCCACCGCCATCCGCATCGGCGACCCGGCCTCGTATGCACGGGGTGTGCGTTCGATTCAGGAGACCGCCGGCTGCGTCCTCGCGGTGACCGACGCGGAGATTCTCGAGGCCAAGGCCGAGATCGATGCCGCGGGGGTCGGCTGCGAGCCGGCCAGTGCCGCGTCACTGGCCGGGGTGAGGGCCCTGCAGCTGAGCGGTAGCATCCGTCCCGGTGAGCGCGTGGCGGCCGTCCTCACCGGCCACCTCCTCAAGGACCCGGGGATTGTCGACCGGATGCATCGTGAGGACGGCATGATTCCCACGCCGAACCGCCCCGAGCCGGTGGCGGCATCGCTTGACGCGATCCGGCGTGCCCTGCATCGTCGCGGTGTCGGCTGACCGTCGCGGGTCGCCCGGCGGACCGCCTCATCCTCCTCCCCAACGAGGCCACATGCTTCCCGCCGTCATCAATCTCCAGCGCGAAGCGGGTCGGCTCCCCGACACGTGGTCACCGCGGATCGTCGCCTCGCTCAACGGACAGTTCGTCAAGGTCGCGCGCGTCGAGGGCGAGTTCGTCTGGCACGATCACGCCGAAGAGGATGAGATGTTCCTGGTCCTCAAGGGCCGCCTGGTGATCGAGTTCGAGGAGGGGGAGATCATCATCGAGGAGGGCGAGTGCTGCGTCGTGCCACGGGGCCTTCGCCACAATCCCGTCGCGCGAGAGGAGTGCTGGCTGGCGCTCTTTGAGCCGGCGTCCACCGCGCACACCGGCACGGTGATCACCGACCGCACCCGCACCCTCGCTGAGCAGCAGCGATCATGAGGGGCCTCGCGCTGGCCCTCGGGGCTGCAGCGCTCGTCGGCTGCTCCTCACCCACCCTCCTGGAGGAGGGGCCCTTCGATCGGGCGATGGCCCGGTGGGAATCGACGAGGCCAGCGGGGTACCGCGTGGAGATGCGCATCATCTGCTTCTGCGACCCGGTCCTCACCCACTGGAACCGCGTGACGGTCATCGGGGAGACGATCACGGAGGTGCGCGACGTCGAGAGCGGGGCCGTGGTGCCGGCGGATCGCTGGCCCTCCTGGCCAACCATCGATGGTCTGTTTCGCCGCATGGCTGACGCCACGCCGTCGGACGTCTACGCCCGCATCGAGGCGGAGTACGACAGCCAGCTTGGCTACCCCCGTGACGTGCAGTTCATCGAACGAGAGGGCGTGGCCGACGCGGGGGTCAGCTATCAGCTCCGGGCGCTTGTCGCGATCTCGGAACCGCCCGGCGGGTGAGCCCCGGAGGCAGAACCGCGGCACCGGGGACTCCCCGGTGCCGCGGTCGCCCTGCCGGACCGAGTGAGTCAGCTCGCCATGCGGAGTGGCTGCATCACCAGGTTGTCGATGAAGAACTCCATCATCCGGTCAGGGATGATGCCCGAGTGGCCGCGGTCGGGGCCGACCTGCACCTCGAATGACTTCCCCGCCTGCTGCAGCGCCTGGATCAACTGCATCATGTTCGACGGATGGACGTTGTCATCGGCGGTGCCGTAGTACAGCATCAGCCGGCCGTCGAGATCCTTGGCGTACTTCATGGCGTTGCCCATCTCATATCCGTCGGGATTCCCCTGCGGCGTCCACATGTAGCGCTCGGTGTAGATCGTGTCGTAGTGATACCAGCTGGTGACCGGGGATGAGGCGCTGGCGGCGGCAAAGGCATCGGGATACCGCAACACCGCCAGGGCCGAGGTGTAGCCGCCGTAGCTGGTCCCGAAGATCCCGACGCGGTCACCGGCGACATACGGGCGCCTGGCGAGTTCGCGAGAGGCGGCCGCCATGTCATCCACCTCGACCTCACCCAACTTCTGGTAGATCGCGTCGAGGAACACCTTGCCGCGACCGGCGGCTGAGCGGGTGTCGAGGGTCACCACCAGGAAGCCGTACTCGGTATAGGGATGCGGCATGGTGAAGCTCTCACGCGCGCCGTTCGTTGCCGGGCCGCCGTAGACCGAGAAGATCACCGGGTACCTCTTGGCAGGATCGAAGTTCGACGGCTTGTGCAGCATGCCGTGCAACGGCGTCGTGCCATCTGCCGAGGTGTAGGTGAACAACTCGACCGGCTTGAATCCCAGGGAATCGAACGCCGACCGATCACTTTCGGCGATGGTCGCGAGGATCTTGCCGTTGGCGTCGAGCAGTCGTGTCGTCGGGGCAATGTCGTGTGCCTGGGCCACATCGACGATGTGCTTGTTGTCGGGAGCGAGGGTGACCGAATGCGTGAAGGCGGGATCGGTGATC
>JAHEFN010000086.1 GCA_024640185.1 Gemmatimonadota bacterium
CAACTGCATCAAGCTGGTGCCCGGAGAGGACGAACGCGGCAATCGCTATCCGCTCATCTACGAGATCGACGAGTTCCGGTGCGTCTTCTGCGGGTATTGCCAGGAGGTCTGCCCCGAGGAGGCGATTCACGTCGGCGTGCACTACGAGAACGCCGAGTATTCCCGCGACCGCTTTGTGTACGATCACGAACGGCTGGCCGCCCAATCTCACCCCGTGTCGACCCTCTGGGACCCGACCGACCCGAGGGGGGAGTAAGTGGACGTGGTGCAGATCGTTTTCTGGTGCTTCGCCGGCTGGGCGATCCTCTCGGCGTTGCTGTGCGTCACCCGGGCCAACCCGATCAGCTCCGCGCTCTGGCTGGTCTCGACGATGTTCTCGCTGGCGGGGATCTTCATCCTCCTGCACGCCGAGTTCATCGCCGCGATCCAGGTGCTGGTCTACGCCGGCGCCGTCATGGTGCTGTTCCTCTTCGTGATCATGCTGCTCAATCTCGAGGAGACCCCCAGGGACTGGAATCGGTGGATGTTCTGGCTGGCCGGGGCTGGCCTCTCGATTCTCCTCGCGGCCCAACTGGTCGCCCTTCGCGGCTACTCCCCACAACGACTCGCCAATGAGTTCTCCTCGATGCCGAGCCCCGATCCGGGCCTGGTCTTCCCGGAGGGGGCCGTGGCACGGCAGGCGGTCGAGGCACGCGGGGTGGTGGGCGCCCTCGCCGAGCCGTTGTTCCAGGGCTACCTGATCCCGTTCGAGATCACCTCGATCCTGCTGTTGGCCGCGGTGATCGGTGCCGTGGTCCTTTCGAAGAAGAGGCTCTGATGCTGCTCGGACCCTCGCTGGCCGTCTCGGCCATTCTCTTTGCCATCGGCGTGGCGGGTGTGCTGATCCGCCGCAACGCCATCGTGGTGTTCATGTGCGTCGAGCTGATGCTCAATGCGGTGAACCTCACCTTCGTCGCCCTCTCCGAGGTCCACGGGATGGGCGGACAGATCATGGTGTTCTTCGTCATGACCGTGGCGGCCGCCGAGGCGGCCGTCGGACTGGCGATCATCCTGGCGATCTTCCGACACACCCAGTCGGTCGATCTCAAGTCGCTCAACCTCCTCAAGGGCTGACGGTGGCGCGCTTCGCGTGGTTGACGATTCTTCTCCCGCTGCTGGGGGCCCTGGCCAACGGCTTCCTTGCGGCCCGGCGTCCCTCGGCGAAGAGACTCGTCTCGCTGATCGGCCCCGGGGTGCTGCTGGCCGCCTTCGCGGTGGCGATCGGGGCCGCGATCGAGGTGGCCGGGACCGAGGAGGCGATCCGGATCCAGTTGTGGACCTGGATGCCGGTCACCGAGCGACTGCATATCGACCTGGCGCTTCAGTTGGACCGGCTCTCGGTGGTGCTGCTGTTGGTGGTCACCGGCGTGGGGTCGCTGATCCATCTCTTCTCCATCGGCTACATGCGTTCCGACCCGGGGTATGCGCGCTACTTCGCCTACCTCAACCTCTTCGTCGCGTTCATGCTCATCCTGGTCCTCGGCGCCTCCCTGCCGGTGTCGTTCATCGGGTGGGAGGGGGTGGGGCTCTGTTCCTACCTGCTCATCGGCTTCTGGTTCGAGGTAGACGCCAACTCCGATGCGGGGAAGAAGGCCTTCCTGGCGAACCGGATCGGCGACTTCGGCGTGTTGGTCGCCATGTTCCTGATCTGGTGGACGCTCGGCACCCTCGACTACGCGGGGATCGACGCCACGGCCGCGGCCACACTGCCCCTGGGCGGCACCCTGGCCACCGTGATCGCCTTGCTCCTCTTCCTCGGCTGCACCGGAAAGAGCGCCCAGATCCCCTTGTTTGTCTGGCTCCCCGATGCGATGGCCGGCCCGACGCCGGTCTCGGCCCTGATCCACGCTGCCACCATGGTGACCGCCGGGGTGTTCCTCGTGGTCCGGACCGGCGTGCTCTTCTCCCTCGCGCCATTCGCGATGGAGATCGTGGCGATCACCGGGGCGCTGACCGCCTTCTTCGCCGCCACCATCGGCCTGCGGCAGTACGACATCAAGAAGGTGCTGGCCTACTCCACCGTCTCCCAGCTGGGATACATGTTCCTGGCGGTGGGGTCGGGAGCCTGGACAGCCGGCATCTTCCACTTGGTCACCCACGCCTTCTTCAAGGCGCTGCTCTTTCTTGGCGCCGGCAGCGTGATCCATGCGATGCACCATGCCCATCATGCCGTCGGGGCCCATGATGACGCCCAGGACATGCGGAACATGGGCGGGCTGCGCACGGCGATGCCATGGACCTTCCGATTGATGATGATTGCCACCTTGGCCATCGCCGGGGTGCCCGGTCTCTCGGGCTTCTTCTCCAAGGATGAGATCCTCGCCTCGGCGTTTGCCCGGGGGGATCACTCGACCGTCTATCTCGTCGCCTGGGGCCTCGGGGTCGCCGCGGCCCTGATGACGGCGTACTACATGGCCAGGTTGATGGCGATGACCTTCTACGGGACGTTCCGTGGGGGGGGCGAGGTTGAGGGGCATCTGCACGAGGCGCCGGCGGTGATGACCGGTCCGCTCGTGGTCCTCGGCGGCCTCTCCCTGGTGGGCGGCCTGCTCAACCTGCCGGCAGTTGTCGGCGGTGGACAGTGGCTCGAGCACTGGCTCGAACCGGTGCTGGCCCCGGCGAATCTCCTCCTCGATCCGTTGCACTTGCCACACGGCACCACCGAGTACCTGCTGCTCGGCGGCGCCATCCTCATCGCCGTCGTCGGGTTGACCCTGGGATTCAGGATGACGCTCGGACGGCCGATCCCCTTGCCGGCCGACACCCCGGCCCCCCGTGGCCTCGCCCGGCTGCTCGAGGGGAAGTATTTCGTGGACGAGTTCTACCAGCGTGTCATCGTCGGCCCCCTGGTGTGGTTCTCGAAGACCGTGCTCTGGCGGGGATTTGACCAGTTCGTCATTGATCGAATTGCCGTGGCCGGGAGCGCCCGATTGGCGCAGGGACTCGGCTGGCTCGGTTCACGCCTCCAGACGGGCCAGGTGGCGCTCTATGTCTCCCTCTTCGCCGTGGGGGCCGTGTTGGTCCTCCGCGCCCTGATCGGGGGCTGAGCCATGCAAGCCTTCCTGGCATCGATCGGCTACGAGCACTGGATCCTCCACGTCCTGCTGGCGTTGCCGATGGCGGCCCTGCCGCTGGTGCTCCTGCTGCCGGTCCGGTTCGCTCGGTGGATCGCCCTCACGGTGGCCCTCACCGAGATGATCCTCGGCCTCGGCCTCTGGTGGGCCTTCGACGCGTCCAATCCGGCCCTGCAGTTCGTCACCGACGTGCCGTGGCTCGAGCAGTTCGGCATCGGCTATCGGGTGGGCGTCGACGGCCTCTCGGTGATGATGGTGCTCCTCTCGGTGGTGATGATGCCGCTGGTCGTCTGGGGGAGTTGGAAGGGGATCGACACCAAGCAGCGGGGCTTCTATGCGCTGCTGCTGGCGCTGAAGACCGGCATGCTCGGCGTCTTCCTGGCGCTCGACATGTTCCTCTTCTACATGTTCTGGGAACTGCTGCTGATCCCGATGTACTTCACGATCGGCATCTGGGGCAGCAGCAACCGGCTCTACGCCGCGACCAAGTTCGTCATCTACACCTTCGTCGGCTCGCTGCTGATGCTGGTGGCGATTCTGTGGATGGTGAAGATCGTCGGCGATGCCACGGGCACCTATTCGTTCGCCTACACCCACCTGCTCGCCAATTCGCAGGCACTGGCGCCGTATGGCTCATGGCTGTTCGTCGCGTTCGCCCTCGCCTTTGCCGTCAAGGTCCCGATCTTCCCGTTCCACACCTGGCTCCCGGATGCCCATACCGAGGCGCCGACGGCCGGTTCCGTCGACCTCGCCGTGATCCTGCTCAAGATGGGCACCTATGGGTTCCTGCGGTTCGCGATTCCATTCTTCCCCGCGTTCGCCCTCTCCGACGCCGTCGGGCTGACCATGGCGACGCTCGCGGTCGTAGGGATCATCTACGCCGCGCTCGTGGCGATGGTCCAACCCGACCTCAAGCGGCTGGTCGCCTACTCATCGGTCTCCCACCTGGGGTTCGTGATCCTGGGGATCTGGGGGAGTACCGTGGAGAGCGTCCAGGGCGCCATCATGGTGATGATCTCGCACGGCATCTCGACGGGAGCGCTCTTCTTCATCATCGGGATGCTCTATGAGCGGCGGCACACGCGGAAGATCGCCGACTACGGCGGCCTCGCCCGGGTGGCCCCGCTGATGGCGACCGCCTTCGTGATCACCGCCTTCTCCTCGATCGGCTTGCCGGGGCTCAACGGCTTCGTGGGCGAATTCCTGGTGCTGATCGGTTCCTTCGGTCGCTACCCGATCCTGGTGGTCTGTGCCACCACTGCCGTGGTCTTCTCGGCAGCCTATCTCCTCTGGGCCACGCAGCGGGTGTTCTTCAACCGGTTCACCAACCCGAAGAACGAGGGCATCGGTGACCTCTCCGGCCGCGAGATCGCCGTGCTGGCCCCGCTCATCGCCGCCATGATCTGGATCGGGCTCTATCCGGGACCGATCCTCCGGCGGACGGAGGCCTCCGCCCGACAGTATGTCGAGATGGTGGAGAGTTATCTGCCCCCGGCGGAACCGATCATTGCGAATCGGACGGGGGGCCAGCCGTGACCATCGATCCCGGGACGCCACTCGGCGCCGTGCTGGCGCTCCTCCCCGAAGTGATCCTCACCGGCTGGGCGCTGGTGGTCCTCCTGCTGGTCGCCTGGCGACACAAGTCGGCCGGCGACTCCCGGCTGGTGGGGAACATCTCGCTGATCGGGTTCGCCCTGGCGCTGGCGGCAACCGGATGGATGGCCTCGCAGGGGGTGGCAGCCGAGGGATTGCCCCAGATGATCGCCCTCGACGGCTTCCGCTTCGCCAGCGACGCCCTGCTGCTGACCATCGCGGCCGGGGTGACCATCCTCTCGCTCCGATGGCTTGAGCGGCAAGGGATCCTGGCACCCGAGTACTACGTGCTGATCATGCTGGCGACGGTGGGGATGATGCTCCTCGCGGGGGCGGTCGACCTGATCACCCTCTTCCTCGGGCTCGAGGTGATGTCGATCTCGGTCTACGTCCTGGCCGGCTACGACCGCACCAGGCGGGCCTCAGCGGAAGCGGCGCTCAAGTACTTCCTGATCGGGGCGTTCGCGTCGGGCTTCCTGCTCTACGGCATCGCGCTGATCTATGGCGCCACCGGCCAGTTCAACATGACGCTGATCGGTGCCCAGCTCGCCGCGACCGAGCCGACCCTGATGGCCCGGGCCGGGGTCGCCTTGATGCTGATCGGGTTCGCCTTCAAGGTGGCCGCGGTGCCGTTCCATGCCTGGGCCCCGGATGTGTACGAGGGCGCCCCGACGCCGGTCACGGCCTTCATGGCCAGCGGCGTGAAGGCCGCCGCCTTCCTGGCGCTTGCTCGACTCCTGGCCGAGGCGTTCCCGGGCTACGTCGAGCTCTGGCGACCGGTCCTCTTCGGCCTCGCGGTGGCCACGATGCTGATCGGCAACCTGGTGGCGTTGGCCCAGCAATCGATGAAGCGGATGCTGGCCTACAGTGCCATCGGGCATGCGGGGTATCTCTTCCTCGCGCTCTGGGCCCATTCCGACGCCGGCACCGCGGCGGTGCTCGTCTACCTCCTGGCCTACTCGGTCACCACCGTGGCCGCCTTCGGCATCCTCGCCTCGATCGAGCGCGCAGGGGCCCGCACCGTCCTGATCAGCGACCTCGAGGGTCTCTACGCCGTGCGCCCCTTCGCCGCGCTCGGGATGACGATCTGCATGCTCTCCCTGCTCGGCTTCCCGGGGACCTTCGGGTTCATCAGCAAGTGGTACCTCCTCTCGGCGCCCTTGGGGGTCGGCGAGGTGTGGCTCCCCATCATCGCCATGGTCGCCAGCGGCATCTCCATCGGGTATTACCTCCCCGTCATTCTGGCGATGACGCTGAAGCCGACCCGGACCCGGCAGGCGCACCAGACCATCCGCTTCCCGCGACCGGCCAAGTTCGCCGTCGCGCTCTGCGTGATCGCCATCCTGGTGCTCGGGATCTGGCCACGCCCGGTCCTCGACTTCGCCAGCCACGAAGCGGTCCGACTCCGCCAGGTCGCCACCCCCATCCTCACTCGCTGACGGGGAGGAGTTCGCCGTGCAGGTGCCCCGTTCCATCTTCCGCGAATACGACGTGCGCGGTGTCGTGGGGAGCCAACTCACCCCCGCGTTGGCCGAGCACCTCGGTCGCGCGGTGGCCACGGTTGGTGCGGCGCACTTCGGCCGCGCGGTCACGCTCGCGGTGGGACGCGACAACCGACCGTCCGGGGCCGACCTCTCGGCGGCGGTGCGACGCGGCATCGCGATGGCCGGCGGCACCGCCATCGACGTCGGCGAGATGCCGACGCCGGCGCTCTACTTTGCGATCGAGGCCTTGCCGTCCGACGGCGGGATCCAGGTCACCGGCTCCCACAATCCACCGGAGTTCAACGGCTTCAAGATGGTGCTTGCCGGCGGCGCCCTGCACGGCGACGCCATCGCCGACCTCCACCGACGGATCATCGAAGAGGAGTTCGCCACCGGGACCGGTCGTGAAGCCAGCGACGGGTCGATCCTCCGACGGTATCGCGAGGCCATCGTGGCACGGCATCAGCTCGCCCGTCCCGTCAAGGTGGTGGTGGATTGTGGCAATGGCGTCAGCGCCCTGGTCGCCATCGAGACGCTCCGCGCCCTCGGTGCCGAGGTGGTGCCGCTGTTCGCCGACAGTGATGGGAGCTTCCCCAATCATCATCCCGATCCGAGCGTCCCCGAGAACCTGGTCGACCTGCAGGAGGCGGTGCTCGCCCACGGTGCCGAGCTGGGGATCGCCTTTGATGGCGACGGGGATCGGATCGGGGCCGTCGATGAGGCCGCCCGACTGATCTTCGGTGATCAATTGCTGGTGGTCTTCGGGCGTGACGGCGTTCGGCGGTTCGGCCGTGGCATCCCGGTGATCTTCGACGTGAAGTGCTCCGAACAGCTCCCCGCCGCGCTGCGCGATGCTGGGGCACGACCGGTGATGTGGAAGACCGGCCACTCCCTGATCAAGGCCAAGATGAAGGACGAGCAGTCGCCACTCGCCGGGGAGATGAGCGGGCACATGTTCTTCGGTGGCGACTGGTTCGGCTTCGATGATGCCCTTTTCGCCGCGGCCCGGTTGTTGGAAATCGTCTCGCGAGAGGGCGGGGGACTGGCGACTCTGCTCGCCGACCTACCCGAGACCTTTGCCACACCCGAGATCAGGGTGCCCTGCAGCGATGAGACCAAGTTCGCCGTGGTGGCGGAGGCGGCGAGCGACTTCGGGACCCGGTACGCGGTGAACACCATCGATGGCGTGCGGATTGCCTGGGCGGATGGTTGGGGCCTGCTCCGGGCTTCGAACACGCAGCCGGTGTTGGTACTCCGCTTTGAGGCCTCCTCGGCCGAGCGCCGTGACGCCCACCAGCAGGAAGTGATGGCGTGGCTCGCGGAGCGCGGCATCACCGGCTGACCCCGTGACACCGCGTCTGCGCCGCTGGCTCACCGGGGGGGCCGCCGCGATCCTTCTCCTCTTCCTCGGACGCTGGCTGGTCGGCTTCCTGGCGCTCCGCTGGTGGGCGGCGGCGATCTCCCCAGACGCCCTTGCCTCGGTCACGCGCTGGTCCCTCCTCGGCCTGGCCCTCGATGTCGCGGCCGTCCTCATCGCCTCCATCTGGTTCGCCGCCCAGGCCCTCATGGTCGCCCGCTCGATCGGCTCGGTCCAGGTCGAGCATCAGATCGGCGACCTCCGCGTCAGGGAAGCCATCCCCACCAAGCTCCTCCTGACGGGCGCCTTGGCGATCGGCGCGTTGCTCGGCCTGGTGACCGGGGTGGGGGCGCGGGAATGGCGTGCCCCCCTGGCGCTCGCCTGGCAGGGGGTCCACTACGGGGTCAGTGATCCCTTCCTCGGACGCGATCTCGGTGTGCTGACGGCGAACTATCCCGTCTGGCACCTGGCACAGCGCTACACCGCGCTCCTTGTCATCCTCGGCATCGTCCTCAGCGGCCTGCTCTATCTGGGGATCGGCGCCCTGCGACGGGTCGACCGCCGTTGGGACCTCCACCTCGACGCCAGGCGCCACCTCGGGGGACTCCTGGGCATGCTGGGGCTGGTCATCGCCGTGGGCTACCTCCTGGCCCCGATGCGTCTGGCGACCGCAGCCTTCGCCCCCACCGGCGACAGTTCAGCCACCGTGCGGATCTTGGCGGCCAATGCCGCTGCCGGCGCCGCCATCGCCGTCGCCGCGATGTCCTTCGCCTGGGCCGTCCGGGCCCGGCACTCGTTGCTCCTGGCAGGATGGACGGTCTTCGCCCTCGCCGCGCTGGCGGAGCGGGTGGCGGTTCCGGCCTTTCTGGCCGAGGGGCCATCCCGCGCGCCACCGGACGCCCCGGCCCGGCAGATGGAATCAGTCTTCTGGGGATTGCGGATCGAGGAGTCGGCCATCGCGCCGCTGGACACCACGCCGTCTTCCGTCCTGGCCCTCTGGGACGAGCGTGCGTTGTCGAGGT
>JAHEFN010000359.1 GCA_024640185.1 Gemmatimonadota bacterium
GGACGATCACCTTCTCCACGGCGGTGATCAATCCGTATCTGGCTTTCGTCAGCATGGGTCAGGTCAGTGCCCCCGTCACCTTCTTCTTCGGCGACTCCTTCACGGTGCTCTCAAATAACAACGCCGGCTGCGATGCCTACTGGGGCTGCGGATCGTACTCGGTCTCCGGGAACAATCTCACTGGCAATGAGTTCAGCGGCACGATCCAGTTCCAGGGGGTCTACGACCAGCTCAGCTTCCGCTTCGACCCGGGTGAGAACTGGCACGGCGTGACGGTCGGCGCCGACGGTGTGGTCCCCGAACCCGCCACGATGACCCTGCTGGCGACCGGCCTGGTTGGGCTTGCCAGCGCGAGGCGCCGGCGCAAGATGAGCTGAGGTTTCTGGGCAGCGACGCCCAGCGAACGGATAGACGAGGGCCGGCTTCCCAGGATCGGGTGCCGGCCCTCGCTGCGGTGAGGCACCACACTCTTCAGCCTTCCGGTTCCCTACCGCCCTCCCGGCGTCGGTGCGATCGTCGCGAGCAGCCAGCACCGCCCCGGCGCTACCGCCCTCCGGGTCTCGGGGCGATGGTCGCCAACAGGCAGAAGCGTTCGTCCAACGCCCGCATCCCGTGGAGCTCGCCTGGCACGAAGGTGACCATCCCACCCGGACCAGCCGACCGCTCACCGTCCGCCCCGCTGATCATCCCGGTGCCTTCGAGCACCTCGAGCAACACGGTCGAGGGAGAGGTGTGCGGGGTCACCTGCTGCCCCGGCTCGAGCCGGAAGACGACCAGCCGCACGTCAGGGGCATCGTGGATGATGGCCATCGCCGGCTTGGTCGGATTGGCAGCGACTGCCGCATGGGCGGCCTGCAGCGGCGTGAGCTCGATCATGGCGCCTGCCCGACCGCCTCGTCGAGGGCCTGGAGGAGGCGGCACATCGCCACGTCCGCACCAGCCGCCGCCTCGCGCAGGGTCTGTCCGGCACCGCAGCAGATATCGACGCCGAACGCATTGAAGACCGGCATGGTGGACGGATGGCGCGCCATCACCTCATCGACCGTGAGCCCGGGATCGAGGATGGGTGATGCCTCCCCGGTCATGCCGCCACCTCGGCCGGCGGCATCTTGAACGCGGCGCGGAGCCAGACCGCGATGAGGGCGAGGGCCGCGATGCGGATGGCGATGCCCCCCGCTGCCGGGAGTCCGTACGCCGTGGCGAGCGCGGGGGCGCCGAGCCAGTAGTAGAGCCCAACAGCAGCGCCCCCCAGCAGTGGCAGTACGACCGTCGGCTTGAGCCGCAGGAGGCCCACCGCCGTGAGCACCACCAACAGGCTCCCGCCGGCCCACATCCCCACCGTCAGGTAGACCGTGGAGGCGTTGGCAAGGGTGGTGTTGTCGGTCGCGAAGTAGCCGATCACGAAGCCAGGAAAGGCCGCGGCGAAGATCCCGAATGGGTTCATCATCCAGCTGAGGCCCCCACCCGACGTGACGCTCTGCCGGGCACTCTTGCGACCGGCCAGGTCGATGCAGCCCGCCGCGGTGCAGTGATTGCAATCGTGACAGCGCGCTGAGCCGACTGAGACGAGCGGCGACTGGCCATAGAGCTTCTCCACTGGCAGTACCGGACAGATCGCATTGCAGAAGCCACCCCGCCGCGAAGCCACCGTCCCGAGGCCGAGGGCGAGGACGGCGACCACGGCAATCGTGCCGGCGAGGACGGTGCCGTGCTCATTGAAGAAGAAGCGGCGGGCCGGGACCATGACCGCGAGGAGGATGATGCCCACGGCCCAGAAGCCGAGGAGGAGGCGCAGACTGAGCGCGCCGTCGCTGCGCCGCTCGCCAGAGAGACTGTTCAGCGTCGCCAGCGGGCAGACATTTCGCCAGAGCATCGGGTTGATCAGGAAGACGGCTGGGAGCAACGGAATGACCATGTCCCAGAGGATGTGCAGGCTCAGTGTCGGCCACTGCGTCAGGGCACCAAGCAGGACAACCGTCAGCAGGACCCCGATCCACTGGGCGGCGGTCCAGAGCGGATTGCGGTCGACCAGTGGCAGGCGGATCGAGGTCATCGGGTGCTCCGGAACGGGAGAGTGGACGGGCGGGTGAGCGAGCGGCTGGATCGATTCGCCGACAGGATACATATCCTCCCATCACCCGGCGGCAAACGGGAGAGATCCACTCGCAGTACCTCGTCCGCTGCGGCCGGCTCAATCGACAGGATGCGATTGCCCCGATCGAGCTCCCAGTCCATCTGGCCCATCCCGGTACCGGTCAGGCGCGCCTGACCCTCGGCCAACCGAGGGTCAATTGCCTGATGACGGCTGATGTCCGGTCCACCCCGGCCCGCGGACGACCCGGCCAGGCATCGCCCCGGTCGGTTCGCCGCCTCGAAGCACCACGCCGCCATTGACCAGCACGTCGCGCACCCCGGTGGCGTACTGATGGGGTTGCTCGAAGGTGGCGTGGTCGATGATGGTGGCCGGGTCGAA
>JAHEFN010000087.1 GCA_024640185.1 Gemmatimonadota bacterium
GTACATGAACTTGAGTGGCCAGGCCCTCCGCGGACTCCGGTCACCGCACTGGGATCCGGCGACCGACCTGTTGGTGCTCGTGGATGAGGCGGCCCTCCCAATGGGGAGCTTCCGGCTTCGGGGCGCCGGCAGTGCCGGTGGCCACAACGGGCTCAAGAGCGTGGAGGCACACCTGCGGCGGCAGGACTACGCGCGGCTGCGCATCGGGATCGGTCCGGTGCCGCCTGAGTACGACGACCTTGCCGACTTCGTGCTCGGTCGGTTCCAGTCCCACGAGCTGACCCTGCTCGCCGGGGCGCTCGACGAGATGGCGGACGCGGTGGCCTGCTGGGCCGCCGAGGGTGTCGAAGCCGCCATGAATCGCTACAATCAGTGACCCCCGACTCCCTTACCGATTGAGACCATGACCGAATCCCTGACCCTGTACGCGCTGGCCATCGGACTCGCCGGCCTCGTTGCCACCACCGTGACCTTCATCTCCCTCAAGCGCCACGCCAGTGGCTCGGAGGTCATGCAGGGCCTCGCCAACGAGATCTCGGTCGGTGCGATGGCCTTCCTGCGGCGCGAGTACATGGTGCTGCTCCCCTTCCTCGCCGTCGTCGCCGTGGCCCTCGGCTTGGCGGTCGGCCAGAAGACCGCGATCGCCTATGTCATCGGCGGCCTCGCCTCGGTGACGGCGGGCTGGTTGGGGATGAAGGGCGCGACGACGGCCAACGTCCGGACCGCC
Source organism: Gemmatimonadota bacterium (assembly GCA_024640185.1). Taxonomy (GTDB): domain Bacteria; phylum Gemmatimonadota; class Gemmatimonadetes; order Gemmatimonadales; family GWC2-71-9; genus Palsa-1233. The sequence goes on from JAHEFN010000087.1 coordinate 728, forward strand.
GAGGCCGCTCGCTCGTCGGGGCAGACCGCGGCGTTGCGGGTCGCGTTCGGTGGCGGTTCGGTGATGGGCCTGGCCGTGGCCTCGCTCGGACTCGCGGGCATCACCCTGGTCTTCCTCTTCCTCGCCAACGGCGAGCTCACCACCGATGCCCGGGCGTTCGCCGAGATCATCTCGGGCTTCGCGATGGGCGCCTCGTCGATCGCGCTCTTCGCGCGCGTCGGTGGCGGCATCTACACCAAGGCCGCTGACGTCGGGGCTGACCTCGTCGGCAAGGTCGAGGCCGGTATCCCCGAGGATGACCCACGGAACCCCGCCACGATCGCCGACAACGTCGGTGACAACGTTGGCGACGTCGCCGGCCTCGGCGCCGACATCTTCGAGTCGTATGTCGGCTCGGTGATCGCCACCATCGCCCTCGCGGCAACCTCGGTGCTGATCCCCGACACCAACCGCCTCGTCGCCATGCTGCTCCCGCTGGCCTACATCACCGCCGGACTGGTCGCCTCGCTGATCGGCGTGCTGGCGATGCGGATGCTCTCCAAGGGGAGCCCTGCCAACGCACTCCGCTATGTGACCTTCATCGCGGCGGGCCTCTTCCTCGCCTCTGCCTGGTGGCTGACGGGCGAGATGCCGCTCGGCATGACGGCGGATGACGGCACGCTGCTGCCGGCGATGGGACCGTTCTGGGCGGTGCTCGCCGGCACCATCTCCGGCCTGCTCATCGGCCTGGTGACCGAGTACTACACCGCGGCCGGTCCGGTGCGCCGGATCGCCCAGGCCTCGGAGACCGGCCCGGCGACCAACATCATCGCCGGCCTCGCCGTCGGCATGGAGAGCTGCATCGCACCGGTGCTGCTGATCTGCGGCGCGACCTGGGTCGCCTTCACCGTCGCCGGACTCTACGGCATCGCCATTGCCGCGGTCGGCATGCTGGCGACCGTGGGCGTGACGATGTCGGTCGACGCCTACGGGCCGATCGCCGACAACGCCGGCGGGATCGCGGAGATGAGCCATCTCGGCAAGGACGTCCGGGCCATCACCGACGGGCTCGACGCCCTCGGCAACACGACGGCAGCGATCGGCAAGGGGTTTGCCATCGGTTCGGCCGCCCTCACGGCGCTGGCACTCTTCTCGGCCTACGCCTCGGCGGTCGGCCTGAGCCAGGAGGGCCTCAACCTGATCGATCCGATGGTGGTCATCGGGCTCTTCATCGGCGGCGTGATGCCGTTCTTCGTCGGCGCCCAGACGATGACCGCCGTCGGTCGCGCGGCCCAGGGCATGGTGGAGGAGGTCCGCCGCCAGTTCCGGGAGATTCCCGGCCTGCTCGAGGGTCGCGAGGGGGTCAAGCCGGACAGCGCCCGCTGCGTCGACATCTCCACCCGCGCCGCACTGCGCGAGATGATCGTGCCGGGCGTCGCGGCGATCCTCGTCCCGGTGCTGACCGGGTACTTCTTCGGCGTGAAGACGCTCGGTGGCCTGCTGGCCGGCGCCACCGTCACCGGCGTGATGATGGCCCTCTTCATGGCCAACGCCGGCGGGGCCTGGGACAACGCCAAGAAGTACATCGAGGGAGGCGCACACGGCGGCAAGGGCTCTGAACCACACAAGGCTGCCGTCGTCGGCGATACCGTTGGCGACCCGTTCAAGGACACCTCCGGCCCGGCGATGAACATCCTCATCAAGTTGATGAGTGTGGTCTCCCTGGTGCTGGCACCGTGGTTCGCATCCCTCGGCTGAGCCGACCACCGCGGCACTGAGATGATCGAGGGGGGCGTTCCCAGGGTGGGGACGCCCCCCTTGCGTCGGCCGTGGCGCCGACGACTGCCACTAGATTTCTCGCCCATCGTACGACCCTCGACCCAGGACACGGATCGCCAATGCTCTCCCTCGGTATCGTCGGCCTCCCCAACGTCGGCAAGTCCACGCTCTTCAACGCCCTCACCCGGGCGGGAGCCCTGGTCGCGAACTACCCGTTCGCGACCATCGAGCCGAACACCGGGGTGGTCGAGGTCCCCGACGACCGGATCGAGGCCATCGCCCGCCTGGTGAAGCCTGAGCGCACCCTGCCCGCCACGGTCCAGTTCGTCGACATCGCCGGGCTCGTCAAGGGTGCCGCCCAGGGGGAGGGACTCGGCAACCAGTTCCTCGCCAACATCCGGGAGGTCGACGCGATCGTCCATGTGGTGCGCTGCTTCGCCGATGACGACATCCAGCATGTGATGGGAGGGGTGGACCCGGTCCGCGACCGCGAGATCATCGACATCGAACTGGCGCTGTCCGACCTGGCCGTCGCAGAGAAGCGGCTCGACAAGGCGACCCGCACGGCCAAGACCGGCGACGCCGAGGCCAAGCTCGAGAAGGGCCTGCTCGAACGACTCGTGGCGGCGCTGGCGGAGGGTCGCATGGCCCGCACCGTCACACCGACCGAGGCCGAGCTCCCCGCCTACCGGCACTACAACCTGTTGACCGCCAAGCCCGTCCTCTACGCCGCGAACGTGCGCGAGGACGAACTCGTCGACGGCAACGCCCACGTCGAGTCGCTGCGCGCCGCCATCGCCGCCTCGGACGAACCGGCCGAGGTGGTGATCTTCTCGGCCCAGGTCGAGGCCGAGCTCTCGGAGCTACCGGCGGCCGATCGGGCCGAGTTCCTGGCATCGTTGGGCGTCAGCGAGTCGGGGCTCGATCGCCTCGCCCACGCCGCGTACCACCTGCTTGGCCTGCAGAGCTACTTCACCGCGGGCGAGAAGGAAGTCCGCGCCTGGACCATCAGCAGGGGCACCAAGGCCCCCGGGGCGGCCGGGGTGATCCACTCCGACTTCGAGCGAGGCTTCATCCGGGCCGAGACCGTCGCCTACGAAGACTTCATCCGGGTCGGGGGATGGAAGCCCGCTCGCGAGCAGGGGATCGCCCGTGCGGAGGGCAAGGAGTACGTCGTCAAGGATGGTGACGTCATGCTGTTCCGCTTCAGCAGCTAGCGCTGGGCCGCGCTCACCTCGGCCGTGCGGGTGCCAGTGGGGTGACCAGGTCGAAGCGGCTGACATGCACGTTGAGCCCCCTGCCGATCCGCAGCCCCGGCACCACCACCGGGCCATCGCCCTCCACCGCATGCGCGAACATCTCGTGCCCGTTGATCGAGAACGCGAGGTGGCCGGACTCGTTCATGAGCCGCATCGTGTACTTGATCACGCCAGTGCCATCGTGCGGCGTGGCCACCGTATCCGTGGTCCACGGCTGCGGCGTCACCACCATCGCTCCGGAACGCGCCTCGAGGCTCGCCTGACCATCACGTCGCATGAGAAATCGGTACTGGCCCTCCTCGTCCACACCCTCGACCACGATGCCGAGCCCCTCGTCACTGGGGTTCGGGAAGAGGAACAGTTCGACCTCGATGCCCCAGCGCCCGCTGACCGTTGCCGCATTGGGAAACAACACCACCCCCGCCTCGGTGGTGGTGACGTGCCACCCCGGCGGCATCCGGGTGTACCGCCACTCGCCGGCGAGCACCTCCTGCCCGGTGGCGATCGCCTGGGGTGCATCGAGACGCGCGGTCCAATCGGCCGGCGCGCGCACATCCTGCGCCGCGATGGGGGTGGCGAGCAGGACCATCGCCGTGGTGATCTTGGCCAAGGACATGGCGATACGCTCCAGGGGGTTGGGCCGTGACTCGGTGCGAGGGAAGCCGACCAATGGACTGGTGATGCTGTCGCGGGAGGGCTGAGAGGAGTATATGTAGACAGCCCGCCACCATGAAACCTCGAGTGGCATCGACCACCGCCGCGCCACCGCCCCCGGAGACCTCGATGCGCCGTGTCGGAACCGGTATCGTGATGCTGATGACGGCCCTCACCGGGGCCACGGTCTCCGCCGCCCAGTCGCCGGCCGACGCCATGCTCTTGGCCGACCTCGACGCCGCCATCGGGGCGGACACCGTGCCCGAGATCGTCACCGCCGAGGACCCCGTCGCCCGGGAACTGCAGACCGGGCTCCTCGAGGTGGCGCGCTACGTCCGCGATGGCGACCGCGACGCCGTCGAGCAGGCCCTCTTCCGCTTCAACCAGTCGACGTTACGGCGACCCGAGTGGGGGTGGCCCGAGTACGCGATGGCTCACACCCTCCTGTTGCTTCACGACTTCGGGGCACCGCAACTCAAGTCGCTCGGAGCGATCCCCGGCGAGGGGTACCTCCCCGCGATGGAGCGGCACCTCGCCGAGGCCCTCACGCGTGACCCCTCCCTGGGGCGTGCCCGTCGGCTCTTTGTCGACCTGCTCTTCCCCGTGGGTGCCCGGTGGTTGCCTCCCCGGACCGCCCGCCTGCTCGAGGGGGAGGTCTCCAGGCCCGATGCCCTCCCCGGTGCCTTGCTGGCCTGGGCACGGCACAAGCGCAACACGGGGAGCGACCGCATCGTACCGGTGATCCTCGATCGCGCCGAGGCGGCCGGCATCGACCCCTCGGTGGTGGCCCTGGAACGGGCCAGGGCCCTGGCCGCCCTCGGCGACGCCGAAGGCGCCGCGTCGGTGTACTGGGCGGGGATTGGCCTGCTCTCCTGGTCGGGACGGGAGCTCTACCAACAGGATCTCGCCTCGATCCTCGACTCCGACTCCTACGACGATCTCGCTGCCACGCCCGACAGCCTGGTGGGGGCCTGGCTCCGACGATACTGGGAAGAACGCGATGCCATCGCGATGGAACCGCCGGGAGGCACGCTGCGTCGCCACCTCAACGACTGGGTGGTCGCCCACCGTGACTTCCGGGTCACCGAACCATGGTCCCGGAGCGCGACGCGGGGGGGCATCCTGCAGATCAGCTACTGGGGAGATCCCTGCACCGGCGTCGCCTACGACCATGCTGCCCTCCTCCAACTCCCACGCATCCCCCCACTCGAGGGGGATCTCCGCGCCGTGGAGCCGGTGCTCAACAGTGGTGGCGCCTTGCTGCTGCGGAAGGGACGACCGACGGCGATCCTGCATGCAGCCGACAGCAGTGGTGGGGCGTTCGCGGAGGCACTCCGGAAGGTGCTGCGCACGACCCGCTGGAGGACCCTCTGGCTCTATTCGAATGAAGGGGGATACGACCTCTTCTTCTTCGAGAAGGATCCGGTCGCCAACGCCGCATCGGCACCGTTTGCGGGACAGATCACCACTGAGGCCGCGGCCCCGGCATGGCAGGCGCTGGCCCGGGTGCTGCCGCACACCTTCCGCGGTGACGATCCGGAGCGGGTCGATCATGCGGCGATGATCACGTGTGAGCTGGGACTCACGCGCCCACCCACCCCGCCGAACCAGCCGGCGGATGCCGCGCCGATGACCGGCGTGGCGGCGATTGTCGATCAGTGGAATGCCATCCTGGATGTGCGCGCCTTCGGACATGAGGGCGTGGACCCTCCACGCTTGATGCTGAGCTACGCCTTCTTCATCCCGAGGATCCACCACCCGGACCCGCTCCTGCCCTCCGGCGTGCGCACCATCCGGATACGGTTCGAGGGATACCGGCTCGAGGATGGCGCCCGACTCTCGGTGGACACCACCCGCACCTTCTTCATCGCGCCGGCGCTGTATGAGTACGGCTTCCTCTCCGGGACGATGACCGTCCCGGCCGGTGCCGGGACCTGGCTCGTCGCCGTGAGGGCATCGCCCGGCGACGGACCGGCGGCATCGGGAACGTATCTGGTCCGCCGTGGCCTCGAGATCGGCGCCAGCACGAAACTCGGGATGAGTGACATCCTCGCCGGACACCCGAGTCTGGCGGCCCTCACCACCCCGCTGGGACGCTTCCGCCTGAACCTCCTCTCGGAGTGGCCGGACGGCACCACGATGTCGCTCCGCGTGCGACTGAACGGGCTCACCCAGGGCGAGGCGGTCACGCTCACCTCCGAGGTGATCCCGGTCGACCAGTGGCCCGATCCGGTGCTCACCAGACAGGTCGCGTTGCATGCCACCGGGCCATCGTACGACCACTCGAGCACCCTCGACATCACACCCCTTCCGCCAGGGGCGTACTGGCTGGTGATGACGGCCGCACGTGGTGAGGAGGAGGTTCGTCGCTTCCTGGAATTCCGGATCACCCCGCGGTGAGCGGCGGCGATCGGTCGAACGACTTGCCCTCCGCGAGGGCCACGACTAGAATCTCCCGCCATGACGAACCCGACGCGCCACCACCGCCATCATCATCTCCGGACCTCCGGGGTGGCTTGATGGCGTCTGGCGCGGTGTAGTTCGCGCACCGATCTTCACCATCAACGCCGACCCCCGGGTCGGCGTTGTTGCGTCCGGGAGGGCGCCCAGCGACGACACGGGGCCGGCAGGAACCGACCGTGAGCCCTGACCTGACTGCCGACACCCTGCGCCTCGCCCTCCCCAAGGGACGGATGCAGGCCGAACTCTTTGCCCTCCTCGACGCTGCCGGCCTCGGGGTGCGCACCGGCGCGCGTGCCTACCGCCCGACCATCGCGGCCGGCGACTTCACCGCCAAGATCCTCAAGCCGCAGAACATCATCGAGATGCTGGCGGTGGGCTCCCGTGACGTCGGCTTCGCCGGGGCGGACTGGGTCACCGAGCTCGGTGTCGACCTGGTCGAACTGCTCGACACGGGCCTCGATCCCGTGCGTCTGGTGGCGGCCGCCCCGGCGGCCCTCCTGGAGGACGGTGACCTGCCACGCCGAGCGCTCACGATCGCGACGGAGTACCCGAGGATCACCGCGGGGTGGGTAGCCGCGCGGGGGCTCGACGCCACGATCATCCCATCGTTCGGTGCCACCGAGGTCTTCCCTCCGGAGGATGCCGACCTGATCGTCGACAACACCGCCACGGGAGCCACCCTCGCGGCCAACGGCCTCGAGATCCTCGACACCCTCGCAACCTCGTCGACCCGCCTGTACGCCAATCCCGGGGCGCTCAAGTCGCCGGCACGCCGGGCGGCAATCGACGGCCTCGTGATGCTCCTCCGCTCGGTGCTCGATGCTCGGCAGCGGGTGATGCTCGAAGTGAACGTGGCCCCGGACGCGCTGGAGGCGGTCTGTGCACTGCTCCCCTGCATGCGGCAACCGACGATCGCGACCCTGCACGATGCCGTGGGCTTCGCCATCAAGGCCGCGGTGCCGCGTGCGGCACTCCCCACCCTCGTGCCACAGGTGAAGGTGGCCGGCGGCTCGGACGTGGTGATCTCGCCGATCGCACAGATCGTCGCATGAGCCCGATGCCCTCACTGCTGCCTCTGGTCGCCACCGCACGTGGGTATGCCCCGATGCGGCATCCCGCCCCGTGCGACCTCGATCTCTCCGGCACCGAGTTGCCGCCGGTCGATCCCTCGCTGGTGGCGCGTGCGCTCACCGGGGCGGTGGGGTTGGTGGGGCGCTATCCCTCGACCGCCACCCTCGCCGCGCGGCTCGCCGAGCGTCACGGCGTTGCCGTCGATCGGGTCCTGGTGACCGACGGCACCGACGACGCCCTCGAACGGGCCTTCCGCGTCATCCTCGCGCCGGGACGACGGGTGGTGCTCACCTCCCCGACCTTCGAGATGCTGCCCCGCTACGCCCGGCTCACCGGTGCAGACCTCCTGGAGGTGCCCTGGCCCGACGAACGATTCCCCCTCGGCGCGTTGCAGTCGGCGCTCGCCGACGCGTGCGGTGCGGTGGCGATCGTCTCGCCCAACAACCCCACCGGGGCGGTGGCGACCGGCGAGGAGCTGCGCCAACTGGCCTGCGCTGCTCCGGAGGTCCTGGTGATCGTCGACCAGGCCTACATCGAGTTCGCCAATG
>JAHEFN010000088.1 GCA_024640185.1 Gemmatimonadota bacterium
AAGGTCAGGTTGGGAACGAAATGCCCGTCCATGACGTCCACGTGCATCCACGCCGCACCGCCGGCTTCTGCCTCCTTCACCTGTTCGGCCAATCGGCCGAGGTCAGCGCTCAGCACGCTGGGTGCGATCCTCACGGTCACGGCAATCCTCCCTGTGGGCCTCTGCTCACGGTCACGTCCACCGTCCCTCCCGCGCGCCGGGCCGCTCGGGCCTCCGGACGGGTCAGGGTGATCGACCCCCGGGGCTGCCGCGACCAGGCGCTGTCGATGCTGCCCATCACCAGCCCGGCGGCCTCGAGGACCAGCTGAGCGGTGTTCAGGTCGTAGTCGAGCAGGTCGGGGACCACGACCATCGGCGGACCGGTGGAGATCCCCAACTCGACCACCGAACTCTCCGGGAGCATCGTGTAGGGTGCCGGAGACTGCCACGACACCGCTCCCGCGTTCACCATCGGATCCGGCACTTCGGCGGTGATCCGGCCCCGGAGTCCGAGTGCGGCCAGATCGGCCACCGCCTGAGCCGCCGGGATCGCCCGCAGGGGCGGCACCTCGGCGTTGCCCGGCAGGATCGGCGCCGGATAGAGCAGCCAGGTCGCCAACAGTCCACCGATCACGGCGATCGTGACGGCGAGCGCCGCCACCCAGCGCAGACTCACCCTTCCCTCACCATCCGGGCCGCGAACGCTCCGTCCATGCCATGACGTTGGGGGAGGATCAGCAGGTCCCCCTCGGCGGTCAGTGGCAGGTCGAGGCCGTCGATCGGTGCCCGCCTGAACTCCGGGTGTCGCATGAGAAAGGCGTCCACCTGCGCTCCGTCCTCCTCGATTTCCAGCGAACACGTCGCGTAACATAGCATGCCGCCGGGCCGGACCCTCGTGGCCACGGCGTCAAGCAGGCGTTCCTGTTCGGTGACGATTCGGGCCAGCGCATCGGCACGGACCCGCAGTCTGGCGTCGGGATGCCGGGAGAAGGTCCCGGTCCCGAGGCAGGGGGCATCGAGGAGGACGGCATCGACCTCCCGGACCGGCGGATGGAAGGCGTCGGCGACCACCGGCCAGGCCCGACGGCTGCCAGTCCGGGCGAGGTTCTCTCGCAGCCGCGGCACGCGGCGTCGGGCGGCATCGCCGGCAACCACCGCCCCGGCGGTGCGGGCGAGCGCCATGGTCTTGCCGCCGGGAGCGGCACAGGCATCGTAGACCGTGGCGCCCTCGGGAATCCCGGCGAAGCGGACCACGAGGGCCTGAGCCGGATCCTGCACGAAGAACGTCCCGTCGAGGAAGCCCGGCAGGCGATCGGGGTGGGTCTCCTCGACGACCAACCCGGCGCCATAGGGTGCCCGGAAATGTCGGACGCCAGCCTGGTCGAAGCGCGAGGCCAGCGCATCCATTGAGCCGTCGCTCGGCTGGACCACCAAGGGTGGATGCTGGTTGTTCCACTCAAGCAACGCCCGAGTCTCCGCTTCGCCGAAACGGGTCAGCCAGCGATTGACCAACCATTCGGGGTGGGAGCTCTCCCGGGCGAGTGATGCCGCGACAGCGATCTCGCCCACGGCATCGGTGCTGGGGGCTTCGGCCGTCACCCGCCGGAGTACCGCGTTGACGAAGCCGGTGGCGTGGTCTCCCACGGCTTCCCGAGTCAACTCGACCGCGGTGGCCACTGCCGCGTGTCGGGGGACCCGCTCCAGGCGAAGCAGTTGGTAGGCACCGAGGCGAAGGATGTCACGCACCACCGGGTCGGTCGCATCGAGGCCGCGCTTGAGCAGCGGGATCAGGGCGTCGTCGAGCCGATCGGAGTGGCGCAGGACACCCGCGGCGAGCTCGTGGGCGAGACCTCGATCGATGTCGGGGAGCGCCGCGAGGCCCTGGTCGAGGGCCGCATCGAACGGGATGCCCCGTCGCACGGCACCGAGGATGCCGAGCGCGACCCGGCGAGGCGCGAGGCCAGTGTCGTTCAGTCGAGCATCCCCTCGGTGGGCGAGGAGGGCACCGCCACCTCACGACGCGGCATCCGTCCGGCACGCCACGCTTCGCGCCCAGCCTCCACCGCGAGGCGCATGGCCCCGGCCATCCGGACCGGGTCGTCGGCGTCGGCGAGGGCGGTGTTCATCAGGATGCCGTCGACGCCCTGTTCCATGACGATGCAGGCGTCGGAGGCCGTCCCGACTCCCGCATCGACGATCACCGGCACCGACAGTCGCGCCTTGATGGTGCGAATGAAGTACGGGTTGATCATTCCCAGACCTGAGCCGATCGGCGAGGCGAGCGGCATCACCGCTACCGCCCCGGCGTCTTCGAGTCGCAGGGCGGTGATCAGGTCGTCGTTGGTGTAGGCCATCACCTTGAACCCCTCGGCCGCGAGGACCTTGGTGGCCTCGAGCAGGCCCGTGGTGTCGGGGAGAAGTGTCGCCTGGTCGCCGATCACCTCGAGCTTGATGAACTCATTGAAGCCGGCCTCCCGGGCGAGCCTGGCAAATCGAATCGCCTCGTCGGCCGAGTAGCAGCCGGCGGTGTTGCTGAGCAGGAAGTAGCGGTCCACCGGCAGGTGATGGAGGATGCCGCTCGCATCGCCGCGATCGAGCGGCACCCGGCGAACCGCCACCGTCACCACCTCGGCACCCGATGCTGCAATCGCCTCGACCATCTGCTCGTTGCTGCGGTACTTCCCCGTCCCCACCATCAGGCGTGAGCGGAACGTCGTCCCACCGATCTCCAGCATTCAACCCCCCCCAACAAAGTGTACGATCTCGACCACGTCACCTTCGCGGACCGGTGTGGCCGCAATGGCCGGCCGCCGGACGATGACCCGGTTCAGCTCGACAACCACGGCGCGAGGGTCCAGGGAGAGTTCGGCGAGCAGTTGCTCGACGGTGCCGGCCTGGTGCACGTCGCGGGTGGTGCCGTTGATCGTCAGTTGCATCGGTGCCTCATTCGGTGTTCGTGCAGCGCGAAACGTGAGCGGTGACGCCCGAAAGGGAAACCCTCGCGGTGTGGCGTCCTTGAATGGCTCACCGGGGCGGGGGCGCTCACGGTGAGCATCATCCCTCGCCTCGCACCGCCGCGACCAGTTCCAGCGCCCTCTGGTACCTCCGCCGCGCTTCCCAGAGCGCACTGATCGCGGCGATGCCCCACGCGCCGGCCTCGCCAGCCTCCCGGGCCCGCGCCACGGTCACCCCCCCGATCGCGAAGCACGGTGGGCCGATCTTGGCGCATGCCTCGAGCAGCCCGAGCCCGCTGCCGGGCCGATCCGGGTGGGATGCCGTCGCCCAGATGGTACCGACGATCAGGGCATCGGCGCCCGCCTCGGCCGCCGCGTTGGCCTCGGCCAAGGTGTGGACGGCGGCGAAGATGGTGAATCCGGGATGACCCTCCGCCAGGCGGCGCAATTCGCCGATCGGCAGATCATCCCGTCGTGCGACCACCCCGTTCGCGCCGGTCGCCAAGGCGATATCGACCCGACCCGAGACGAGTACTCCGGCGCCGGGCGGCCGTGCGTTCGCGATGCAACGAGCGGCGAGGGTGGCGATGGCGTCGTCACTGCCGCCTGGAAGCCGCGCGACGAGTGCGGCGTCGTGCCCCAGCGCCGCGATCGCCGCCAGCCCGACCCCGAGATCGTCGCGGGCGGCGATGGACGCGTCGAGGTAGCCGAGCAGCCGGGGCAGGTTGCTCATCCGAACCGGGTGCCGGCTCCGGCGTTGGTGCCGCGACGCCAATCGGCGGCGGTCATCCGTCGCTTGCCGGCGGGCTGCACCTCGGCCACCGCGACCGCTCCCTCACCGCAGGCGATCCGCAGTCCCGTCGCCTCGAGGATGGTCCCCGGCGATCCGCTGGCGCCGGGGACGAGCGTCGGCTGGAACAACTTGATCGCCTCGTCGCCGATCATGCTCCACGCCCCCGGGGCCGGGTCCATCCCACGGATCCAGCTGGAGACCGCCGCTGCCGGTCGATCCCAGTCGATCCTGGCCGTCGTGCGGTCGAGCTTCGGCGCCAAGGTGACCTGCGAGGCGTCCTGCGGCCGCGGGTCGTCGCCCCGAGCGATCATCGGCAGTGCCTCGATGAGCCCCTGGGCACCGAGCTCGGCCAGTCGATCGAAGAGGCTGCCGGCGGTATCGTCGGCCGCGATCGGGGTGGTGACGGTGTGCCAGACCGGTCCGCAGTCGAGGCCGGCTTCCATGCGCATGATCGACACGCCAGTCTCGGCGTCGCCGCTCGCCACCGCCCACTGAATCGGTGCCGCCCCACGCCAACGCGGCAACAACGAGGCGTGCACGTTGACCATGCCGTATCGGGGGATGGCCAGGAGTTCGGGACTCAACAGGTGCCCGTAGGCCACCACCACCCCGAGGTCGAGGTCGAGCTCCCGCATCTGTCGCATGAAGAGATCGCCGCGTGGTCGCTCGGGCTGATGGACCGGGAGCCCTGCGGTGATCGCCGACACCTTGACCGGTGGCGGCAGCAAGGTGGAATGGGAACGGGACCGTGGCCGGTCGGGTTGGGTCACGACGGCGACCACCTCGTGGTCGCTGGTGACCAGCGCTTCGAGCGAGGCGACCGCGAACGTCGGTGTACCGAAGAAGGCGAGCCGCATCAGGGCGCCGCTTCCGACTCCTCGGGGGCGGGGAGCCAGGTGGGTCCGTCGTCGCGATGTTCCTTCTTCCAGCGCTTGACCATCAACTGGCGCTTCAGGGCACTCAAGTGGTCGATGAAGAGCACCCCATCGAGGTGGTCGATCTCGTGTTGCACGGCCCGGGCAGCGAGGCCGTCGAGTTCGAGCCTGAAGGTGGCGCCATCGGCATCCATCGCCTCGAGGAGGATCCGTTCGGGGCGGGTCACTTCGCCGTGGAGGTCGGGAATCGACAGGCATCCCTCGTCGGCAGAGTCCTTGCCCGTCGCCTCGAGGAGGATGGGGTTGATCATCACGAATCGCTGCTCGTCGGCCTCGATCACGGCCACCCGACGAGCGATCCCGACCTGGTTGGCGGCGAGTCCCACACCGAGGGCCGCATCCATCGTCTCGAACATGTCGGCGATCAGTTGCCGCAGCTCATCGTCGACTGTCGTGATCGGCTTGGCCACCTCCCGCAGGATCGGCTGCCCGAGCTGGTGGATGGGCAGAATCGCCATCAGCCAGCGAGCCCCGGGGTGGCGGTGTCGCCAACCCGAACGATCCGGGAGCGATCAACGAGCAGCTCGGCGGTGCCGCACTCGATGACCAACTGCTGGTCGGTGACCTTCTTCACCTTGCCGATCAGGCCGCCCGCGGTGGTGATCTCGTCGCCCTTCTTGATCGCCGCGAGAATCTCGGCCGCCTTCTTCCGGGCGTTGCTCTGGGGTCGGATGATGAGGAAGTAGAAGACCAGGCCGATCGCTGCGAACTGGAGCAGCAGTACCATCAGGGAATTGTCCACGCTCAGCTATCCTCAGTCTGCGGTGTAGCGGCGGTGCCAGTCGTCGGCCCAGCCCGCAAAGGTTCCGTCGATGATCCGTCTCCTGGCCGTCTCCGCGAGGCGGATCAGGAAACGGATGTTGTGGATCGAGACCAGCCGCTGGCCGAGTTGCTCCTCCACCACGAAGAGGTGGCGCAGGTAGCCTCGGGAGAAGCGGGTACAGGCCTCGCAGTCGCAGTCCTGGTCCAATGGCGACTCGTCGAGCCGCAGACGGGCGCCCCGAACCTGGAGCTTGCCGTCTGCGGTCCAGGCGCTGCCATGGCGACCGTTACGCGTTGCTGCGACGCAATCGAACAAATCGACGCCCCTGGCGATCCCGGCCAACAGGTCGTCGGGGAATCCGACGCCCATAAGATAACGGGGCCGATCGGCCGGCAGGTGCGGTTCGAGGCCCTCGAGAACCCGCTGCATCACCGGCTTCGGCTCGCCCACCGAGAGGCCGCCGACGGCCACGCCGGTCCAGTCGCCCCGATCGAGAATGCCGTCGAGCGAGGCGCGCCGGAGGTCGGCATGAGAGCCACCCTGTACGATCGGCCAGAGCGTCTGGCGCGCCGGGGCCTCTGCCGCGAGCGCAGCGTGTCGGTCCCGCGAGCGCTCGAGCCACCGGAGGGTCCGTTCCATCGCCTCCCGGGCCTCGTCGCGGGTGGCATCTCCCGGTGGCAAGTGGTCGAACGCCATCGCGATGTCGGCGCCGAGGTCCCACTGGATCTCCATCGACCGCTCGGGGGTGAGGTGGCGGGTGGATCCGTCGATGTGCGACCTGAACTCGACCCCCTGCTCGTCGAGCTTGCGCATCCCGGCGAGCGAGAAGACCTGGAACCCACCCGAGTCGGTGAGCATCGGCAGCGGCCACCCGCTGAATCGATTGAGCCCCCCCATGCTGGCGATGACATCCTCGCCGGGTCGCAGGTGGAGATGGTAGGTGTTGCCGAGGATGATCTGTGCGCCGGTGCGCCGGACCTCGTCGGGGTGCAGTCCGCGCACCGTGCCGTGGGTTCCCACCGGCATGAAGCAGGGCGTCTGGACCACGCCGTGGGGGAGGGTGAGCGTGCCGCTGCGGGCAGCCCCTTCGGTGGCCTCGAGTGAGAACTCAAACACTCAGGCGACCGCCGCGAGCAGTCGATCGACTTGGCGCCGGTGGCGCAGGTCGTGTCCCGCCGTCATCCGGATCAGGCGATCGAACGACTCCTCGCCCCGTTCCGAGTGCATCCCGATGCATTGGATGTGGTCTTCCGGGGTGGCCGCTCGCCAGACGCGGAGGTTCCAGCGCCGCATCATGGCAAACGCCTCCAAGGCCTCTGCGGGGTCGGCTCCGGCGTAGTCGAACCGTGTCACCCAGCGGTTCTCGTCGAAGCCGGTGATCGGCGGACGCACCTCCGTGAGAGTGAGCCGGGCTCGCCAGCCAAAGACGATCTCGGTGTCGGCGAGATGGGCGAAGACCTGCCCGAGTGACCACTTGCCCTCGCCCTCCGGTTGGCGCAGCGCCGAGGCGGGAAGGTCTGCGGTTCGCTGGATGAGCCATGCCGGCGTCCCCTCCAGCACGGCGATCGGGTCCTGTGCGCCGAGCAACTGGAGGGTCTCGTCGACATACCCTCGCGTCAGCGAGGGCAACTTGGCATCGGTCATGGGGCTCTCGTCACGATGCACATGGCATCGCCATAGGAGTAGAACCGGTAACGGGCCGCCACCGCATGGCGGTAGCCCTGCATCATCGCATCGTAACCGGCGAAGGCTGCCACCAACATCAGCAGGGTGCTGCGGGGCAGGTGAAAGTTGGTCACCAGCCGATCGACCACCCGGTATCGGAAGCCGGGAGTGATCATCAACCGGGTCTCAGCCTGGCCGGCGGTCACGGTGCCGTCGTCTCGAGCGGCGCTCTCGAGGGCCCGAACCACGGTGGTGCCGATCGCCCAGACGGCAGCCCCGCGCTGCCGTGCCGCCGCGATGGCGTCGGCGGCGTCCTTGGGAATCTCGAAACGCTCGGCATGCATCGGGTGACGACGGGGGTCCTCCTCCTCGACCGGCCGGAAGGTACCGGGTCCCACCTCAAGGTCGAGGGCGGTCACCTCGACGCCGCGGTGGCGAAGTTCCTCGAGCAGGGCCTCCGTGAAGTGCAACCCCGCCGTCGGTGCGGCCACGCTCCCCTCACGGTCGGCATAGACGGTCTGGTAGCGGTGCTCGTCGCCGGCATCGGCGGGACGGCTGATGTAGGGGGGGAGTGGCAGCTGGCCGAAGCGCGCGATGGCGTCGGCCGCCGTGGCCCCAAGGAAGCGCACCTCGCGGAAGCCATCCTCACGCACGGTCACGGTCTCGACGGCGATGTCGTCGCCCAGCGCGATGTGGCGCCCGGGCTGGAGGGCCCTACCGGGCTTCCCCATCGCCAGCCATCGATCGTCACCCAACGGATGGAGGAGCAGCACCTCGGCGGGACGTCCCGAGGGGCGCCGGCCCAGCAGTCGGGCATGACGAACCTTGGTGGAGTTGAGCACCACCAGGTCACCCGGGGCAATCAGCCCGGGAAGGTCGGGGAAGGTGGCGTCACGAAACGCGCCGTTGGCCGGATCGACGACCAGCATCCGAGAGTCGCCCCGTACGGCCGTGGGGAGTTGGGCAATCAGGTCGTCGGGGAGGAGGTAATCGAAGTCAGAGGTGGTCCACTGCCGCTCAGCCATCGAGGAGCTGGCCCTGGGCGCCGCCGTCGCCGGGAGGGGTGACGCCGAGGCGTTGCCATGCGCGCGGGGTGGCCACCCTGCCGCGCGGGGTCCGTTCGAGGAAACCCTGCTGCATCAGGTACGGCTCGTAGACCTCCTCGACGGTGGCGGCATCCTCGCCAACCGCGGCAGCGATGGTGGTCAGCCCCACCGGTCCGCCGCCGAACTTCTCGATGATGGTGGCGAGGATCCGCGAGTCCATGTCGTCGAGTCCGAATTCATCGACGTTGAGTCGCGCCAGGGCGCTCGCGGCAATCTCGGCGCTGATGGTGCCATCGGCCTTCACCTCGGCAAAGTCCCGGACCCGACGCAGCAG
>JAHEFN010000089.1 GCA_024640185.1 Gemmatimonadota bacterium
CGTGACCGGTGCCGCGGAGGCGCCGTGGCGCTTCGAGGGGGCCTTCGCCATCCTGCTGATCCATGCCACGACGATGTACGTCTATCCCTATCTCCTGGTCCGTGGTGCGCTGGCCACCTTTGATCCGGCCTTGCTCGAGGCGGCGTCCGCGCTGGGCGCCTCGCGCTGGCGGACCCTCCGCACGGTGGTGCTGCCACTGCTGCGGCCGGCGATCGGCAACGGTGCGTTGCTGGTGGCCTTGTCGTCGCTCGCCTCGTTTTCGGCGCCATACGTCTTCGGTGGCGGCTTCCGGGTCCTCACGACGCAACTGGTCTCCACCCGGCTCAACGGCGATGTCGCCATTGCGATGGTCGAGACGGCCGTCTTGGTCGGCATGGCCTTGGTGGCGCTGCTGTTGGCGTCGCGACTGGGGGGGGCCGGCACCCGCGGGGCGGGGAAGGGGATCTCTCCGGCACCGCGCCAGCGTGGCAGCGGACTGAGCCGCGCGATCGCAGGATCGGCGGCCGTGCTGCTGACCGGCTGGCTGCTGCTCCCCCACCTGGCACTCCTGGTGGTGTCGTTCGTGCCGGTGGGGGCCTGGACCACCAGCGCACTGCCGAGTGCCTGGACCGTCGGCAACTATGTGGCGTTGATTGCCGAGCCGGCACGTTGGCGGCCATTTGGGACCTCGCTCTGGATGGCCACCCTTGCGGCGGTCGCCGCCGCCCTCGTCGCCCTCGCGGTGGCGGTGGCGGCTCGTGACCCCCATCGACGACTCTCCCGCTGGCTCGACAGTGCATTGGCCCTCCCCTGGGCGGTGCCTGGCACGGTCTACGCCATCGCCCTCGCCACGATGTTTTCCGTGTCAGCCCCTGCCGCCGGTCGGTTCGTGCTGATCGGCACCCTGTGGCTGCTGCCGATCGCCTATCTCGTGCGGGCGCTGCCGATTGTCGGGCGGGCGATGGTGGCGGCGATCCGGGGGCTCGACCCGGCGCTCGATGAGGCGGCGATGACGCTGGGGGCGACCCCGCTGCGGATCTTCACTACCATTACCCTTCCGCTGCTCGGTCCTGCGCTCGCGGGGGCGACCGCACTGGCCTTCGTAACCGGACTCGGCGACTTCATGACCTCGGTGATCCTCTACACCTACGACACGCGACCGGTGTCGCTCGAAATTCTCGGCGCGATTCGGCAAGGTGAGATCGGCGTCGCGGCGGCGTATGGGGTGGTGTTGGCCGGGATCAGCGCGGCAGCATTCCTGCTCGCCGAGCGGACCGGCAGCCCGGCATGACCATGCCGACGCCCGGCGGCAAGCGCGACCAGTTGCGCCAGCTCTCCGTGTTGATCGCGGTCAACTTCCTCGACATGCTCGGCTTTGCGATCATCCTCCCGATCCTGCCGTTCTACGCGCTCGACATGAACGCAACGCCGGAGATGATTGGCTGGCTGATCGCCTCGTTCTCGATCGCCCAGCTGGTCGCCTCCCCGCTGTGGGGTCGACTCTCCGATCGTGCCGGGCGGCGACCGGTGCTGCTGATCTCCCTCAGTGCCTCCGCGATCGCCTTCCTGATCTTCGGGCTGGCAGACTCCCTGCTGGTGCTCTTCATCTCCCGGATCGTGCAGGGCGCGGGTGGCGGTACCACCGGCGTGGCGCAGGCCTATGTCTCCGACACGGTCGGTCCCAACGACCGGGCCCGGGCGCTCGGCTGGCTCAGTGCCGCCACCGCCGGCGGGATCATGATCGGTCCCGCCATCGGGTCGGCGGCCACCGCCCTCGGTCGCGAGGCGCCGGGGTTCATCGCCGCCGGGCTGTGTCTCCTCAATGTGATCGCCGCCTGGAAATGGCTGCCGGAATCGAAGCCGGTCGACGCCACGGTACGGATCCGCAAGCCGGTGTGGCATGCCGCCTGGACGGTGCTGCGTCATCCCAGCGGCACCGCCAACCGCCTGATCTGGATCTACGGCGTGGGGATGCTGTCGTTCTCGCTGCTCACCAGTGTGCTCGCCCTCTGGCTCGAGGCACGGTTCGGGATCACCGAATTGACCATCGGCTACTTCTTCGTCTACAACGGCGTCCTGTCGCTGGTGATGCGCTCGCTGCTGTTGGGACCGGTGGTCGATCGCCTCGGTGAGGTCGGTGCCATGCGCCTCGGCACCCTGATGCTCGCCGTCGGGTTGCTCCTCTATCCGCTCGCCCCGACGGTCTGGGCGCTGGCCGTGATCATCCCCTTGGTGCCGATCGGGACCGCGCTGCTCTTCCCGTCGACGACCTCGCTGCTCTCCTCCACGTCCTCCGCTGCCGACCTCGGCACCACGATGGGGGTGGCCCAGACCTTCGCCGGCTTCTCCCGGGTGATCGCACCGATCCTGGGGACCATCGCCTTCCAGCGCCTGGGCATCAACTCACCGTTCATCATCAGTGGCCTCGTCGTTGCCGGGGTGGGATACGTCGCGTGGCGACATGTCACACCGACCAGCCGTGAGCCGAGAATGGCTGGCAGCTAGCCGGGCGCGCCGTCAGGACCGTTCTCCGAACTCTGGCCTCCGTCTAGATTGCCCGGATGCTCACGACCCCGCTCCCCGACTCCTCCGACGCGCTTGCTGATGCAACCTGGGAGGTGATCTCCGCCTGGTACGACGACCTCGCGGTCGCCACCCTCGACGACACCTCCTTCGATGCCTGGATCGCGACCTGGTCGCGCCTCGATGAGCTGGTCAGCGAGGCCGCGTCGCTGGCGATGATCGCCTATACCTGCCAGACCACCGACACCGACCTGGAGCGGGCCCACCTCCGGTTCTCGACCGAGATCCTCCCGCTGTTGGAGGAGAAGGAGGTGGCCCTGGCCAAACGGCTGGTCGAGTACGCCCCCGACCGGGACGACCTGCAGACGGTCTTGCGGCGGTTCCGGACCGCCATCGAGATCTTCCGGGAAGCGAATGTCCCCTTGGTGACCGAGGCGGAGACGCTGTCGTCCCGCTATCAACAGGTGACCGGTGGGATGACCGTCGAATGGGGAGGCGAGCGGGTGCCGCTGCCGCGGCTGGCACCGTTCCTCCAGTCGCGAGACCGCGAAGTGCGCGAAGCGGCATGGCGGACCGCGACGGCGCCGTACGTGGCGGCCCGCGAGACCTTGGCGCCACTGTTCGATCGCATGGTCGAGCTGCGGCAGACGATGGCGGCCAACGCCGGCTTCGCGAACTACCGTGACTACGTCTTCCGGGCCAAGTGCCGGTTCGACTACACCCCGGCCGACACCGAACGCCTGCACGAGGCGATCTCCGAGGCGGTGGTTCCCGCGGTGGCGCGCGCGATGGCGATCCGGCGGGAGCGGTTGGGGCTGACAGCGCTGCGACCCTGGGATGTGGGGGTCGATCCATGGCGGGCCGCCGCTCCGATCCCCTATCGGGACATCGACGAGTTCCAGGAGCGGACCGCTGCGGTCTTCACGACGCTCGACCCTGAACTCGGTGGGCAGTTTCGCACCATGATGACGGAGGGTCTCCTCGACCTCGAATCTCGGACCGGGAAGGCACCGGGCGGCTACTGTGACACCCTCCACGCCAAGGGCAGGCCGTTCGTCTTCATGAATGCCGCCGGTGTCCCAGCGGATGTCACCACCCTGCTGCACGAAGCTGGGCACTGCTTCCATGCCTTCGCCGCCCATCGCAATCCCCTCATCTGGCAGCGGCATCCCGGCGCCGAGAGCGCCGAGTTGGCGTCGATGTCGATGGAGCTGCTGGCGTCACCCCACCTCGGTCGACCACTGGGGTACTACGACGAGGCCGATGCCATCTCGACCCGGCTCTCGCATCTCGAGGATGTCCTCTCTTCGCTGGCCCACATCGCCTCGGTCGATGCCTTCCAATCCTGGATCTATACGGCCGGTCGGGGCGAGGGTCCCGATGGTCGCGATGCCGGCTGGCTGCGCATCCGGCAGCAATTCGAGCAGGGAGTGGACTGGACCGGGTTGACGGTCGAACGGAGCGCCCGTTGGTACCGTCAGCTCCACATCTTCCTCTACCCGTTCTACTACATCGAGTACGGCATCGCCCAGATCGGAGCGCTGCAGGTCTGGCGCAACGCCCGGCAGGACCCTGCCGCCGCGATCGCCGCCTACAAGCGGTTCCTGGCCTTGGGGGCCACCCGGCCGCTCCCCGAGCTCTACCGGGCGGCGGGTGTGGAGCTCTCGTTCGATGTGGCGGTGCTGCGCGACCTGGTGGCGATGGTCGAGGACGAGATGGGGGCCCTGCGCGAGGCGCTCGGCCAAGCCGCCTAGGGCGGGCGGGCGTTGCGCTTGCCCCCCCGCCGCCACAGATTGCCTCGGCCCGATGGATGATCCGCCATCGGCCCTACCCTTATTCGGAGCGTGGATGGCGAAGGAAGAAGGCATTGAGATGGAGGGCGTGGTCCAGGAGGTACTCCCGGACCGCAACTATCGGGTCTTGCTCGAGAACGGTCACACGATCCTGGCCTATGCTGCCGGGAAGATGTCGAAGTTCAAGATCCGGGTCCTCGAGGGTGACCGCGTGAGCGTGGTGCTCTCCCCGTACGACCTGACCCGCGGCAGGGTCGTCTACCGCCACAAGTAGTCTTCAGCCGCCCCACGAAACAAAAGGCCCCCCCGATGCCGAGCATCGAGGGGGCCTTTGTACTGGTGTCAGCAGGCCTCAGGGGGCCTTGGTGACGTTCTCCGCCGCGGGGCCCTTGGCACCCTCCACGATGTCGAACTCGACGCGATCGCCTTCCTGCAGCGTGCGGAAGCCATCCATGGTGATCGCGCTGTGATGAACGAAGCAGTCCTTGTCGCCGCCCTCGGGGGTGATGAAGCCGAATCCCTTCGCGTCGTTGAACCACTTCACGGTGCCGGTGCTACGAGCCATTGCTGCCACTCCTGATTAGTTGACAACCCACGCCGGGTCGCTGCCCGGCCGGTGGTGCGGCGGTCCGTCGGGACCTCCCCGAGGCACGCTCATGCCGAGACCCGCGAGCAGGGCTCACAGGTGATGTTTAGGTCGCGTTTCCGAGTGAACCGACCGCTTGGATACGCCACGGCAGGCACTAAGGTGAGGCCTGTGGGGCGGCCTGTCAAGCAGGCCGTGGCGGGCTCAGGCTCCGAGAATCCGCGCGGCCAGGCGGGCCAATTCACCCCCCCGCCGGCGGATACCAGCCTGCACGGCCTCCTCGATCGCGCTGCGGAACTCCCCGGCAGAGCTCCATCTGGTGGCCACGTCATTGCGCAGCCCCCGGGCGAGGACCGCGGCCAGGGCTTCGCCCACCTCGGGGCGCTCGAGGGTCAGTTCCGGGACCAGATCGGCGGTCTGCTTGGCCAGGATCTGTTCGGGCGTGCTCCCCGGGAACGGCACCCGGCCCAGGAGGATGAA
The DNA here is from genome assembly GCA_024640185.1 of Gemmatimonadota bacterium. Lineage (GTDB taxonomy): Bacteria > Gemmatimonadota > Gemmatimonadetes > Gemmatimonadales > GWC2-71-9 > Palsa-1233. Next base: position 5,362 of record JAHEFN010000089.1, read on the forward strand.
GTAGGCCACGGCGGCCAGCGAGTAGAGGTCCGTGCGCTGGTCGACCTCCTCACCCAGCAACTGCTCGGGAGAGGCGAACTGCAGGGTGCCGCTCTGGGACGTCTGTACCCCGAACTTTCCCTCGCGTCGGAGGGCGAGCGCCAGGCCGAAGTCGGTGATGCGCAGTGAGCCATCTCGCTCGAGCAACATGTTCTCCGGCTTGATGTCCCGGTGCACGAGGGCGAACGAGTGGGCGTGTCCCAGGGCGGAGAGCCCTTCGCGCAACAGCCGCAGCACCATCTCCAGCGGCTGCCTGCCGTCCCGCTCCACCAGTTGGGCGAGGTTGAGCCCTTCGACGATCTCCATCGTGTACCAGCTCAATCCGGAGCGTCCCGAAATGTCGTAGATGTTGACGATGTTGGGGTGATTGAGCCGGGCCGCGAGTTGTGCCTCGCGTCGGAACCGTTCGACCACCGACGGGTCGGCGATCAGGTGGGGGTGGAGGACCTTGAGGGCCACCTCCCGTTCGAGATGAAGGTCGCGGACACGGTAGACCCGACCGAAGCCGCCTTCTCCGAGCGTCTCGAGCAGTTCGTAGTCGTCGCCGAGCGCTCGCCGAAGCCTCGTCTCCCAGTGGTGGCCGGTCGCCTGCACCGCGGGGATCGTCGGGAGGGAGACCTGGGGCGATTCGTAGTCGCCGGCATCGGCGGCGAAGTCGTCGAGCATCTCCGCCGCCGTGAGGTACCGGGCATCCGGGTCGCTCCGCATCGCGCGGCAGATGACCCGCGAAAGGGCCTGAGGCACCACCGGCCGAAGCTCCCTCGGCGGCACCAAGGCACCGGGGTTGGCCGGGGGAAGCGTGCCGGTCACCGCATAGTAGAGCAGGGCCCCGGCGGTGTAGATGTCGCTCGCCGGGTCGCCCACCGAGCCATCGCGGACCTCAGGGGCGAGGAACTCCATCCCGTCGGGCTGCTCAGTTGCCGGAATCTCCGGGAGGGTCAGGGAGCAGAACCGAAGATCGGTGATGGTGACCCGACCGGCCCCCGAGATCATCAGCGACCCCGGCACGATCCGGCGCACGACCAGGGCGTTGGCATGGGCATGCTCAAGGGCCGTGAGGAGATCCCGCGCCATCACGTGGACCGTCGGGATCGCCCGGGGCCCGCGCTGAACCGCTTCCTCGAGTGATTCCCCCGAGATCCAGTTGCCCACCCGATAGGCCATGTTGCCGACCACCCCGGCCTCATAGATGTGGCGGATGGCGGGATGGTCGAGCTGGGCGAGGGCTTCGCACTCCTTGAGAAACCAGCGAAGGATCTGCCGGTCATTCGAGACATTCACCCGGAGGGAGACCTTGCGGCCGATCAGCCGATCACGGGCCTGGAAGAGGATCCGTTCGGCCGAGACCGCCACCATCTGCCCGAGGGCAAATCGTTCTCCGAGGGTCCCCTCGATCCACTCACGGTCGACCCCCTCAGGCCATTCGAGCTGACTCACGTCGCGCGAACCAGGCCGTCGAGGCGGCCCGCCAGGCTCCGCAGTTCCTCGCCCATCGTGCGGGCTGGCCAGTCGACCCGTCGGCCGATCGCCTCGACCAGGTCGTCGTACCACGCAATGATCTCACGCACGGAGTCGCGACCCTCGGGTTCGAGGTACTCGACGCCGAGGCGCTGGACGATGGCAATGGCGGTGCCGCACTCGTGAATCTCGTCCGCACAGCGGATGTCGAGGGCCCGCGGCTCGACGGTGCCGAGCCGGGTGAGGATCTCCCTCTTGCGGTGGCGCCACGGGATCGGCTCGCCGTAGTGGTCGACCCTGCCCACTGCCGCGTCCGCGGCGATCGCCGTGACGACCGACCCGAACTTCTGGCCGAGTCGCCTGGTGACGGCGTCTCGATCGGGGGTCGGGGCGACCTCGATCAGGTGATGCACGATCGCGGCGACCATGGTGGTCTCGTCGGCGTCGTGCCGCGCGAGGATGATCGCCACGTTGGAGGGATGGGCCAGGAACGGGTGTGGGGCGTGCACCGGAGCCCGTGGCGCGTAGTGCTTCGCCAGGTAGGTAAGGGCGTGATTGATCCGGTCGCTGTAGCCGTGCATCGCCATCTCAGGGGATCCCCAGGGTCTTGTGCGTCTGCAGTGAGAGACCCCACCGGGGGTGCGCCAGACAGTAGGCTACCGCCATGTGGGTGTACTCCGCCACCTGTGGACCGTCCATCGGTTGGAGCAGAAAATGGTCGAAGGCCAGCCCGGCGAACGCCTCCGGCATCGCCTCCGGCTGGGGGAAGACCAGCTTCAGCTCATCGCCACTGGTCTGGACAAGATCGGCACCGGCCTTGGGCGAGACGCAGATCCAGTCGACGCCCTGCGCCACCGGTCTGGTGCCATTGGTCTCGACTGCGACCTCGAAGCCTCGGGCATGGAGCGCGTCACAGAGCGGGGTGTCGAGCTGCAGGGTCGGTTCGCCGCCGGTACAGACGACGTAGCGCCGCTCCCGCTCGGCGACCGGCCATCGGGACGCCACATGGCCTGCCAGCGCCTCTGCCTGCTCGAACTTGCCGCCGCCATCGCCGTCGGTCCCGACGAAGTCGGTGTCACAGAATTGGCAGATGGCCTTGGCGCGGTCGGTCTCCCGGCCGGTCCAGAGGTTGCAGCCCGTGAAGCGCAGGAAGACGGCCGGCCGACCGGCATGGTGCCCCTCGCCCTGGAGGGTGTAGAAGCAGGACTTCACACTGTACGGCATGGCGGAAGTTAACCGAGACCGGAGATCGGAGATCGGAGATCGGAGATTGGAGTTCCCTTCCCTCTACAGTGGCCTGAGTTGGTTCCCCCTGATCCCGCATGCCACCTCTCGGGTCTCGGATCTCGGGTCTCCGACCTCCGTCAGGCGTAGGGAGCCGGATCCACCATCCCCACTTCCGCGAACGCCGCCAGCCGCAACAGGCACGCGTCACAGTGGCCGCATCCCTTGCCGGCGGGGTTGGGGTCGTAGCAGGTGCGGGTCATCCCGAAGTCGACGTCCAGCT
>JAHEFN010000090.1 GCA_024640185.1 Gemmatimonadota bacterium
CGTCGGCGTTGGTGATCGCCGACATGGCGTTGCCACCGAGGTTGACGACCTGCGAGTTCGGGTTGTACGGCGACCCGGTCAATGGATCGATCCGCTGCACCAGCCGGTTGGAAAATTGGTCGCTGGTCCCGAGGTCATACTTGAAGCCGAGCTGCTGCAGGTCGGTACGATCGACGAAGATCAGCTTCGCCATGATCGCCACCGTCGGGGTCCGGATATCGAGGCCCCTGGCAAAGTCGATGATCCCCGGCAGCCTGGTCCGGGTGTCGGTGATGATCAAGGCGTTGAGCCCGGTGTCCGAGATGACCTGGCCGCGGTCCTTGGTGAGCAGCCCCTGGAGGTTCAGTGCCATCAGGGAGGCCTTGGCGTAGTTGAGCCGCAGCACCTGGGTCTCGAGTCGCTCGATCGAATCGAGCGCCACCAACTGACCCGGCGAGTCGATCCGCAGGATGCCACCGGGCATCTCGACGACGGAGAGGCCGTGCACGGCCAACACCGCCTGGAACGCCTCTTCCCATGGCTTGTTGGTGAACCTGGCATCGACCGTCGCGTCGATTCCCGGGCCGAGGACCATGTCACGGCCGCTGTAGTCCGAGAACATGGCGACAACATCCGCCATCGGGGTCTTGTCGAAGGTGACGGTCACCCGGGCGTTGTCCTGGGCCTGAACGGCCCCGGGACTGACCAGGAGCGCGGTCACCAAGAGTCGGCGAAAGAATCGTGTGGTCATGGGGTCCCCGGACGACTGAGCTGATAGGTCTGGCGGCGGATGGTGCCAAAGTCGTTCATCGTGAGGGTCGCCATGTTGGATTCGATGGCGGCCACGTACAGGCGACCGATGCGGTCGCCCTGACGGACGGTGTGTCGGTCATTGTTGCCCACCTCGCGGAATACGGCGATCGACCGGGAGGGATCACTCGGCTGATAGATCAGCGAGGTCAGCACCATGTCGGGAAGCTCCGGCCCACTCTGCTCAAGGGTCACGAGCGCCCGGAATGGGTCGCGAGCGGTTCCCCGCCAGGCGTAGACCTCGCGGAGCAGCGGTCGCTCACCGCGAGCCGCGGCGGTATCGAAGGCTGCCGCCTGTGATTCCATCGGCGGTGCCGGCATCTCGGCAGGCAGGGCAGGTGTGGTCGTCTCGAGGTCCACGACAGGCTCCTCGGCACCACCACCGCCACAGGCGACCACCAACATCAGGAGGGCCGTGGCGTGAGTCTTACATGCCATTGGGTGCCTCCTCGGAGGTGGCCGCGGCCTTCACGTAGGACTTGAGCGAGAACCTGGCCTCGAGCATCGAGAGCGTGTCTCCAAGAATCCTGGCGGAAGCGACCGACGCCCGGTTCAGGTTGATGGCCCGTGGGACCATGATTCGCCGCAGTGAGGCGACATCGGTGAGGAAGTCGCCGACCTGGTTGTATCGACCAATGACGGTGAACTCGTAGCTATGGGTGTCGAACGGCTCCGGTCCAGCCACGGGGGCTGAGGGCGTGAAGGCTTCGACCCGTAGCCCATGCACCTTGGCCCGGATGTTCACATCATCGATCAGGTTCGCCACCTCGCGCTGTTCCGGCACCAGGGAGCGAAGCACCCCGAGGGAAGCCTGATACGCCGCGGTGCGAGCCTGCACATCCTCGACCGATTCCCGGGCGAGGTCGGCCTTGGCGCGCTCGACCTCCAACCGGACGTCGTTGAGGGTGTCCTGGAGTGCCAGGACCCTTTCCTGCCGAGTCTGCACGCCATCGACACCGATCAAGTCGAGCCCGCTACCGGTGTACCCGATATAGCCGAGCAGGATGGCGATGAGCAGCAGAAGCAGCGGTGTCGACTTGGGAGTGTCGGCCATCGTCAGTCCTCCACCACAGACTCGAGGATCGGTGTCGTCTCGACCTGAGACGAGTCCGCCCTCGAGAATGTCGCCTGAATCGTGAACTGGGTGAGCGCCCGATTGCCCTCGATGACCGTCTTGGCATCAATCGGCAGGACGTTCTCCAGCCATGCGCTGGCCTCCAGACGGCGGAGGAATGTCGTGTAGTTCGCCAAGTCACCTGTCATCCCGGCAATCCGCACCGACGGCGCCGCCGGGCCTTGCTCATCGAAGCCAGGAGCGGTGGCGATGTCGGACACTGAGGTGAGCCAGGTGTTGTCGGGCAAGGCGTACGACACCTCATCGAGGATGTGCGGCCAGATCAACCGCTCCCCATCGACCGCGGAGATGGTCCCGATCTGGGTAAGAATCGAATCCCTGATTCGCTCCTCCTGCCGCTTCTGGCGAACGAACCCTTGGTAGACCTGTTGTTCGCTTCGCGCCTCGACCAGCTGGGGCTCGAGGTCACCGAGCTGGGAACCGGTCTGCCAAAAGAGGAACCCGAGGCCAGCGATGACAGCCACCCACCCGACGACGGCCGCGATCTGCCAAGGTTCCTTGATGGCACCGGTCAGCCCCTTGAACTGATCTGCCAGGCCGGCGAACGGCGAGCCGCGCTCGACACTGCGCTTGGCACCGGGACGAAGGTTGATCGTGATCATGGTGTTGGCCTCCTCATGACGCCGCCCTGAGGGCGAGTCCCACCGGGAGCATCAGGAGCGGCGCGACCTCGTCCATCGACAGTCCGTCGAAGGCATCGGGTGCCACATCGAGACGTTCGAGAGGATGCGCCGCACTCACCTGCACCCTGAGTCGATCCGCCAACACCTCGCCGAGTCCCGGCACCCGCGAACCGCCGCCGGTGAGGTAGACCCGAGCCAGCTGTCCCGCTGGCTTGCCTGATGTCTGCAGGAACGCCGCGGCCCGCTCAATCCCCAGGGCGATCTCCTCGCCTCGTGCGGTGACATGGGGCGTCAGGGCCGGGTCGGTGTTGCCACTGCGCAGGATCCGGTCGGCCTCGTCGGCGGCCATGCCGCGTTCACGCTGCAGGTCCTCGCGCAAGCGACGCACCCCGACCGGGATGTCCCGCGTCAGGACCGGGACCCCGTCCTCGAGCAGGTTCACGACCGTGGTCTCGTGGCCAATGTTGGCCAGGGCCACCACACCGCGCATCGCCTCGGGGTAGTTCCGTTCGAAGGCGTTGTGGAGCGCGAAGGCCTCGACGTCGATCACCTTGGCATCGAGGCCGATCTCGCCGAGCATGGCAAGCTTCGACTCAACCAGCTCCCGCTTGGCCGCCACGAGCAGCACCTGCATCTGCAGCCCGTCGCCGTCCGGATCGAGGATCTGGAAGTCGAGCTCGACATTCTCGGGATCGAAGGGGACGTGCTGGTCGGCCTCCCACCGGATGACCTCCCGCGCCTCGGTCTCCTTCATCCGATCCATGAGGATCTTCTTGATGATGACGTCCCGGCCGCCTACGGCGACGATGACGTGCTTGGTCTTGATCTGCGCCCGACTGAGCAGGTCACGCACTGCATCAGAGACGAGCTGCGGATCCATCACTTCGCCCTCGACGATGGCGTCGTCGGCCACCGGTGCGATTGCCACTCTCTCAAGAACCGGATGACCGGAGCCGTGATTGACCACGACGGCCTTGAGGTAGCCGCTGCCGATGTCGAGACCCACCGTGGAGCTTGCGCGGGAGAAGAGCGCCATAGGAGCCCTGATTATGCGGTTGAAGGTTGCTGTACGGTACAGCCGCTACAAAGGCCAAGTCAAGCAAGGCACCGATAACCAACCCGTTGTCCAAAGGTCACTTACGACCACTGACCTCCGAGCGAAACCGGGGAAACACTCCCCGAGACCTCCGAACAAACTGCACCTGCCGTGCCACCGGTGTTCAGTAGTCGGGCCGGTCGTCCATCACGAGGGCAGTATCGGCAGGTCCGATCCGAAGAAGCAGGGTGCCGCGCCGCGTGACAGCGTGGCGAGAAGATCCGCCCTCGCGCCGGACCACCACGATGAGCTCCACCAGCGGGAAGTTGGCATCGCGAGCGGCGGCGGCCTCGATCACCCAACCGGAGACACGGGGCGTCGGCAATGGCTCAGTGCGCCCCGGCGAAACGCGTCCGAAGATGGAGTCAGACTCGACCCGGGCCTGGGCCAACGCCGTTCCGAGCGCGAGATCGGCCTCAAGTGCGGCCCGCTGATCGCTGACGAGTCGGGCCCGAGCGACAACCCCGGCCGACAGACCAGCAGCCAGCCCCTCGGCGAGCAGGAGGACCACGAGCCCCCAGGCGAGCATCATCGCGCCGGCTCCAGATGGCTGACCAGACTGAGGGGCGGCAAAGGTGGCCACCAGCGGAGGTTGACCGTGACGAGGCCTGATCCAGCATCCACCACCACCGAAAGCGGGCGGACCGAGAGCGGGCCGCCAAGCGGCTGGATCGGTCCGCTGCCGCGTCGCCGTTCCAGCCCGAGCCACCACGACGACCCACTCCGGTAGGCTCGCAATCGTGCGGGTTCGACCACCCGGACTCGGGCGGCGGGAGACACCGACCGGTCGAACTCGAGCATCCAGGCCGGTTCCGCCGCGGGACAGGTGGCTGGCCGCAGGGCGACGAGCACCGCGCGCGACCAGGTGAGGGAGTCTGCCGAGAGCAGCAGGACATCGTCCCGGCCCGGCACCGGCGCCCTGACCCCAGCCCAGTCCCTCAGGCTGATGGTTGTGGAGGAGGCTCCCGCGCTGCAAGCCACCGCTCGGCCCACCTGCCGATCGAACTCCAAGGCGTCGCCTGCCCCGATCGACAGATCAACGATGGTGCTTGGCCGAAAGGCCACCGACAACAATGCCCTGACGGTCGTTGCGTCCCGCTCCGCCGCACCCCGACGCGCCGACAGCACGGCCGCGCGACTCCCCGCCATCAGCACCGGCATCACCAAGGCAGCAAGGCATCCAGCAGCGCTCAGGACGACGGCGAGCTCCACGAGCGTCGTCCCACCCCGCCTCACGGTCCGCATCGGAAGGTCACGGTGATCGCAGGCCGGGCTGCTGTGGCCGGCAACAGCAGCCGAACGGCGGCCGGGACAGCCGCCGCACGGCATCCTGAGTCAGCCGTGGCCCGGGCCACGGCCTCGCGCCTGGCGGAATCGACCTGTTTGCCCTCATCCAGCCGGCGGCTCGCGCGGCTGGCCGCAAGCACCGCGGCCGTGAGGCCGAGAACGGCCAGCTCGACCAGGATCACGGTGATCAGCAGCTCGATGAGCGAGGTGCCGCGGGGGGTCGTGGGACGCATGACCAAGTCTCACAACAGCGGCGACCCAGGCCGGGGCCAAAAAAAGACAGGCCGCTCACGCGATGGCGCGAACGGCGGACGGGATGGCCTGCACCAACGGTGTGTTCCCTAGTTACAGGTGATCTTGCCGTCGGTGAGGGTGCCGTCGCCCACGGTCACCGTACACTCGTCGAGCACCCCGGAGATGGTGGGATTGCTGGCCGTCACCGTGAACTTCACCGCGTCAGCGGTGATGGTGATCACGTGGTTCGGGCTGGGATTGAAGGTGTTGCTGGGAAACGTGAGGGTATAGGTCGAGTAATCGATGTAGTACGCTTCCTGGGCACTCATGATGTTGCGGATATCACTGCGGATCGCAGCGAGCTTGGACTTGTCCTTCGACGACGCGAACTTGGGGACCGCAATGGCCGCCAGCAATCCCATGATCACCACCACGATGAGCAGCTCGATCAGGGTGAAGCCGCCTCGGTGACTGTTGGGACGTGCCACGGCTCCCCCCAAGTGATCCGGTCCGCCGCCGCCATCGACTGGACCTTCGGCCAGTCTGGGGCTGAACGGGTTGTGCCCGGCCAAGACCGCACCGGGCACTCCCATTCGTTCACCACTCCTGCTAGAACCTTACGAGCAGGTGGTCACACCGTCGACCGTCGTGGCCGCACCGGCGCCGACCTGCACCTGGCACTGGGTAAAGCCGCTGCTGATCGTGGTGTTGTTCGCATTCCCGGTGTAGCCGCTCGCGTTGGGCGTGATCGTCATGGTGTTGCCCGACGACAGCGAGAAGCTGTTCGCGGTCTGCAGCTGCGCGAAGGAACCGTAGGTCGAGTAGTCCGAGAAATACGCTTCCTGTGCGGTCATCATGTTGCGCAGGTCTGTCTTGACCGAGGCCAGCTTGGCCTTGTCCTTGGTCGCCGCGAACTTCGGAATCGCGATGGCGGCCAGAATGCCGATGATCACGACGACGATCAGCAGCTCGATGAGCGTAAAGCCCTTGCGGTTTGAAAGCATTGCCGAGATCTCCAATGATGTAAGAAAAAACAGGGATCAACCGTTTGCGTACCGTCCGGGAATCCCAGTTGATCCCGGCACTGCCCCTTGGAAGTAGCATCCTCCGTGCCACCCGGCGGGCGGAAAACGTAACCCAATGAACGACAAGTACTTAGACATCATCTACCTGGCCGTGGCCCCTGAGAACCTCGGAGTGAATTCTTGGACTATGCAAGCATCTCGACCGCTGCCCCCGCCTCGAGGGCACCATCGATGAGTGCCCACGGTACCGATCGATGAGCCCCCTCTCCGCCGGGTCGGCGGGCCCGAAGGGCGCCCGGTATTGGCTGGAGCCGGTCAGCCTGGGGTGCTTGGTCGCGGCGGCAACCTGGGCCGGGTTGACGAACGGCTGGGTCCAAGACGACCTGCCGATCATCTTCATGAACGATCTGGTCCATTCCCTTGGCAATATCTGGGCGCAATTCACCAGCGCCTATTGGCCCAAGCCGTTCCCCCCCGACCTCTATCGTCCCGTCGCGTTGCTCGGCTTCAGCCTGCAGTGGGCGGCGGGCGATGGCGCACCGATGATCTTCCGCATGGTGAGCATCCTGCTCTACCTGGGGGTGGTGCTGTCGGTCTGGCGTCTCGCGGGCCGCCTGCTCCCGGCCGGGGCCGCGTGGGTGGCGGCGGCCCTCTTCGCCGTGCACCCGGTCCACGTCGAGGCCGTGGCCGTCGCGGTCAACCAGGGGGAACTCCTGGTCGCCTTGATCCTCCTTGGGAGCACCATCGCATGGATCGACCGGCGCCGGTCGGGCCAATCGACGGGGGGATGGTGGGCCGTCGGCATGGCCTCTGCCTACTTCCTCGGCATCCTGATCAAGGAGCACGCCTTCGTCTTGCCGGTCATCCTGGTGGCGCTGGAGTTGACGGTCCTCGATGACCGCCGACCGGTCCGAGCCCGCCTCGACCAACACCGACAGCTGTTCCTCGGCCTGGTCCTGGCGGTGACCCTCGCCCTGGCGATGCGCGATGTCGTCCTCGCCGGCAACACCAAGGGGAGCTTCACCGCCGAGGCGTTCGTGGGGCTTGGCGTCGGTGGGCGGCTCCTCACCATGCTGGCGGTGGTCCCCCAGTGGGCGCGATTGTTGTTCTGGCCCGCCCACCTTCAGGCCGACTATTCCCTCCAGGAGATCGTTCCGGCCACCTCATTTGGCGCAGCGCAGTGGCTCGGGCTCAGCCTCCTGTTGGTGGCCGGCGGGGTGATCATCGGGCTGAGACGGCGGCTCCCCCTCGCCTCATTCGGGATCGCGTGGCTGGCCATTGCCCTGGGACCCGTCCACAACGTCCTCGTCCCGACCGGCATCGTGCTCGCCGAACGGACCCTCTTCCTCGGCAGCATTGGGTTCGTGATGGCGGGTGTGGCGGTGCTCTCGGCCGGCCAACGGCATGTCGGCCACCTGTGGCCGCGCACGACGCGCGCGGCGATCGTGGTCTCGCTCGGCGGCCTGCTGGTGATGGGCGTCACGCGCTCGGCATCACGCCAGCGCGTTTGGCACGACCTGCCGACCCTCTGGGGCCAGACCGTCATCGATGCTCCACTCAGCTACCGTGCCCATCACGCCTACGGACAGATCCTCTGGACCGGCGGCGCCAAGGGGCCCGCAGAATTCCACCTCCGGCGGGCGATCGACCTCAATCCCGACGCCTGGCATATCTATGTCGACCTGGCCAACCGATACCGGATCGCCGACCTGTGCTACCCTGCGATGGAACTCTATCGCACAGCACTGATCATCTTCCCCGCGAATCACCTCGCCCGCACCTCCTTCATCGCCTGCCAACTCCATGAGGGGCGGTACGCCGAGGCTGCTGCCACCGCGCGGGCGGGGGTCGACGTCGGTGTGGAATCCGAACGCTTCCGCAGATACGTGGCCATTGCCGACAGCGCACGGCAGGTCGGAGCCGCCGTGGGCTCGGTTGTCCTCCCTGATCCAGTGTCCGACGAGGCCCCATCCCCGTGAACGCCCGGAGAGCACTGGTGTGCTCTGCCCTCGCGGCCCTGCTCGTGATGGCAGGGGTCATCGCCGGTGGGCTGGTCCATGATGCGGCCGCCATCCTCCGTGGTGATCCCCGCTTCGAGCTGCCGGTGGATTGGTCCGCGCTGGTCACCCAGTCGTATTGGCT